>DASWJF010000247.1:0-2649 GCA_036397275.1 Actinomycetota bacterium | reverse complement strand
CCGCCCCCCTCCATCTGGACCTCGGGCGTTACTCCTCGCCGGTCCCGGACTCCACCATCTCGTGGATCTGCTCGACGACCTCGGCGTTCGCCAGGGTCGTGACGTCGCCCAGGGCTCGCCCCTGAGCGACGTCCCGGAGCAGGCGCCGCATGATCTTTCCTGAGCGGGTCTTGGGCAGATCGGCGGTGAAGATGATCCCGTGGGGCCGGGCGATCTTCCCGATCTTCTTCGCCACGTGCTCCCGGAGCTCCTGGGCCACCTGCTCGTCGCCCTCGTAGCCCGACTTCAGGGTCACGAACGCCACGATGGCCTCGCCAACCAGATCGTCGGGCCCGGACACCACGGCCGACTCGGCCACCTTCGGGTTGTCCACGAGGGCGCTTTCGATCTCGAAGGTCGACAGCCGGTGGCCGGCGACGTTCATGACGTCGTCGATCCGGCCGAGCAGCCAAAAGTACCCCTCCTCGTCGCGCTTGGCCCCGTCGCCGGCGAGGTAGATCTTCGGACCGAACTTCCCGAAGTAGTTCTCGACGTACCGGTCGGGGTCACCCCAGATCGTCCGGAGCATGGCCGGCCACGGCTGCGTCAGGACCAGGTAGCCGCCCCCGCCAGGAGGAACCGAGTTGCCCTTCTCGTCGAACACGTCGGCCTTGACCCCGGGGAAAGGGAACGTGGCCGACCCGGGCTTCAGCGGTGTGATCCCCGGAAGCGGCGTGATCAGGATCATGCCGGTCTCGGTCTGCCACCACGTGTCCACGATGAGGCACCGCCCGCCCCCGATGTACTTCCAGTACCACACCCAGGCCTCGGGGTTGATGGGCTCACCCACCGTCCCGAGCAGCCGGAGCGATGTCAGGTCGTGCTTCTCCGGGTACTCCGGCCCCCACCGCGTGAACGCCCGGATGGCGGTGGGGGCCGTGTACAGGATGGTGGCCTTGTATCGCTCGACGATGGTCCACAGCCGGTCCTTGTCCGGCCAGTCCGGCGCGCCCTCGTACATGATGGCCGTGGTGTGGTTCGCCAGCGGCCCCTACACGATGTATGAGTGGCCGGTCACCCAGCCGATGTGGGCCGAGCACCAGAACACGTCGTCCTCGTGGATGTCGAAGATCATCCGGTGGGTCGCAGCGCAACCGACCAGGTAGCCGCCGGTGGTGTGCACGATCCCCTTGGGCTTGCCGGTGGTCCCGCTGGTGTAGAGGAGGTACAGGATGTCCTCGGCGTCCATCTCCTCCGGCGGGCACTCGGGCGACTGTCCCTCGACCAGCTCCTGGTACCAGTGGTCCCGGCCGGGGGAGAACGGGTGCTCGTTCCCGGCCCGCCTCACCGTGATCACGTGCTCGATCGTCAGGCAGCCCTCGAGGGCTTCATCGGCGTTGGCCTTGAGGGGCACGACCTGCCCCCTCCGGTATCCGCCGTCCTGGGTGATGACCACCTTGGCCTCGGCGTCGTTGATCCGGTCGCGGAGGGCCTCCGCCGAGAACCCCCCGAACACCACGGAGTGGGGCGCCCCGATCCGGGCGCACGCCAGCATGGCCACGGGGAGCTCGGGGATCATCCCGAGATAGATGGCCACCCGGTCGCCCCGCTTCACACCGAGCCCTTTCAGGGCGTTGGCGAACCGGCACACGTCCTCGAGCAGCTGCTTGTAGGTGACGGTCCGTTGCTCGCCTGGCTCCCCCTCCCAGTGATAGGCCACCTTGTCCCCGCCGCCCGCCTCCACGTGGCGGTCCAGGCAGTTGTACGAGGCGTTGAGCGTGCCTCCCGTGAACCACTTGACCCACGGAGGGGACCACTCCATGACCGTGTCCCACTTCTTGAACCAGGTCAGGCGGTCGGCCTGTTCGGCCCAGAACCCCTCGACGTCGGCCTCGGCCCGTTCGTAGATCCCCCGGTCCTTCACGAGCGCCTCGGCCACGAAGCCGGCCGGCGGCTCGAACACCCGTTCCTCGGACAGGAGCGCGGCGATGTTCTGCTGGAGACCTGCCATGTCGTTCGTGCCCCCTCGTGCGTGCTCGGCACGCGGAATGGTATGCGGGAAGGGCCGGGTGGGGCGACCCGAAATCCGTGGGGAAGGTGCTTGCATCCGTGCCTGGGAGGGGGGACCATCGTGCCTACGAGGCCGCCTATGGAGGCGGCCTCGACGGCTACCTGAGAGCCATGGGAGCCATGGGAAGGGAGGCCAGGCGTGGCCAAGTACGAGGCGTACTGCGTGAAGTGCCGGGCCAAGCGAGAGTTCGAGGGCAGCGAGGTGACCCTGAAGAACGGGCGCCGGGCGGCTCAGGGCACCTGCCCGGTGTGCGGCACGAAGGTCATGCGGATCCTGGGCAAGGCCTCCTAGAGGCCGGCCGCACCCACCGAAGACCCGCGAGGACTGGCCCGGGCCGGGGACCGGCCCGGACTCAGGGCAGCCTGCTGAGCAGCTGGTGCGGGGAGAACACCGGGCGGGTGGGCGCCGCCTTCCTGTGGCGCTCAGCGAGGTCGGCCACGGTCGTCTCCTCGAACACCTGCTGGATGGCCCGGGCCACGTCGCCCCAGAACCCCTGGAGCCCGCACCGGGAGTCCTGGAAGCACGTGTGGTCCGACGGCTCCAGGCAGAACATGGGGAACAGCTGGCCCTCGATCGCGTCGGCGATGTCGGCAACTCGG
>DASWJF010000246.1:0-3318 GCA_036397275.1 Actinomycetota bacterium | reverse complement strand
AGCACGGGCAGCTCGAGCTCACGCGGCCTTCCCTTCGCCTCGAACAGCCGCGCCGTGGCGGCGGGGTCGTCGGGTCGCGTCCCGATGCCGTACACGGTGTCGGTCGGCATCACGATGAGCTCGCCGGCCAGGGCGGCGGCCACGGCGTCCTGTATGGGATCGGTCACGGGCGGCGGGCCACGACGATCCGGTCCCGGCCGGCCAGGTCGGGCAGCGTCCGCACGTCCATGTAGGAGTCCAGGACCTTGACGACGTCGGCGCCCGGCGACCCTCCGATCTCGACCGCCAGGACGCCGCCATCCCGAAGCCACCGCAGGGCCTGGATGGCCAGGCGCTCGTACAGCTGGGTCCCGCCGACCAGGGCCAGGCGGGGCTCGGCTCGGACCTCAGCCGGGAGGTCCTGGAGCTCCTCCTCCGTCACGTAGGGCGGGTTGCTCACGACCAGGTCCACCCACCCTCGGAGCTCCTCCGGCAGGGGGTCCAACAGGTCGCCTTCCACCACCGTCACCTTGAGCGACAGGCGGGCGGCGTTGGCCCGGGCCAGCTCGACGGCCTCCGGTGAGAGATCGGTGGCGAAGACCTTGGCTCCCGGCCGCTCGTCCTTGATGGCGAGCGCGACGGCGCCGGTGCCGGTGCCGACGTCGACGACCACCGGGGCGTCGACGTCGCCCAGCTCGTCCAGGGCCTCGCCAACCAGGGCCTCGGTCTCGGGGCGCGGGATGAACACTCCGGGCTGCACCCGCACCGAGATCCGGCGGAACGGCTGCTCTCCCGTGAGGTGCTGGAGGGGCGTTCCCGCACAGCGCTGGCACAGGGCCCGGCCGAACAGGCGCGCCTCCGCAGAGGAGAGGCCGGCGGATCGCGAGTAGAGCCGCGCCCGATCGGTCCGAAGCACCGTCATCATCAGGACCTCGGCGGTCTCGCGGGGGCTCTCGACGCCGTGGCGCTCCAGGTAGCCCGTAGCCCGGCGGAGCACGTCGGAGGGCCGCACGGTTCCCCTCTCAACCCTGCCCGTCGCCGGCGAGCTGCCCGGCCCGCTCCGACGCGAGCAGCGCGTCGACGAACTCGTCGATGTCGCCCTCCAGCACGCGCTGGAGCTGGTGGACGGTGAGCTTGACCCGGTGGTCGGTCACGCGGTTCTCCGGGAAGTTGTAGGTCCGGATCTTCTCGGCCCGCTCCCCCGTGCCGACCTGGGAGCGCCGGGCCGCGGCCTCCTTGGCCGCCGCCGCCTCCTGCGCCTTCTGCAGCAGGCGGGCCCGTAGATAGCGCATCGCCTTCTCCCGGTTCTGGAGCTGCGAGCGCTCCTCCTGACACTCGACCTTGATGCCGGTCGGTAGGTGCACGATGCGGACGGCGGAGTCGGTGGTGTTGACCGACTGCCCGCCCGGGCCCGAGGAGCGGAACACCTCGATCCTCAGGTCCTCGGGCTTGATCTCCACGTCCACCTCCTCGGCCACCGGAAGCACGGCGACGGTGGCGGTGGACGTGTGGATGCGGCCACTGGACTCCGTGACCGGCACACGCTGCACGCGGTGGACGCCCGATTCGTGCCTCAGCCTCGAGTACGCGCCCTTGCCCTTGACCTCAAGGACCACCTCCTTGAAGCCGCCGAGGTCCGAAGGCGAGGCCGAGAGCACGTCGGTCTTCCACCGGTGCCGCTCGGCGAACCGGTGGTACAGCTCGAACAGCTCTCCCGCCCATAGTGCGGCCTCCCGGCCGCCGGCGCCGGCCCGGATCTCCACGATGACGTCCCGCCCGTCGTTGGGGTCCTTGGGGACGAGGAGCTGCTCGAGCCGGGCCCGAAGCGACGTCACCCTGGCCTCGGCGGCCTCGGCCTCGTCCCGGAGGAACGCGGCCATCTCGGGGTCCTTCTCCTCCCCGGCCATGACCCGGGCCTCCTCGACCTGGCGGAGGGCGGCCGTGTACTCCCGGTACGGGACGACGATCTCCTCCAGCTCGGTGAGGTCCTTGCCTAGCCGGCGTAGGCGGTCGGGGTCCGCGGCCGCCTCCGGGGAGGCCATCTCGACAGAGAGCTTTTCGTACCGCGACTCGATCTCGGACAGACGGGATGTGAGGTCCATACACCCGATTATCCGAAAACCGGGGAGGGGCGGGGGTGTTGGGCCCCGCCCCTCCTCAGTCGTCCTCGTCGTCCCAGCCGAGATCGAGGGGGGGGATCTCAGGGAACGTGAGGTCGACCACATCCGGTGATGTGAACAGCTGCTCGGTTGGTCGCTCGACGGAGGGAGGCTCGAGGGCCGGCGGTTCCTCGGGCTCCGCCTGGTCTGCCGGGGAACCGGCCCCGTCAACGTCCTTGGGAACGACCACCCAGCCGCCCCACGTGTCGCTCACCAGGGACGAGGCCATCCCGGCCGCCTCCTCCCGCCCTTCGATGGTGTGTTCGAGGTCCTTGGCCACCCCGAGGAGCCGTTCCTGCATCATCGCCAGCTGGTTGACGAGCTCCTCGCGGCGGGTGGACAGGCCGGCCACGGTACGGTCCGCCCGCTGCCGGGCGTCCCGGAGGGCCCGCTCGGCCTGCTCGGTGGCTTCGCCCGCCCTGATCTGCGCGTCGAGCCGGATCCGGTCGGCGTCGGCCCGAGCCTCCCGGAGGACCCGCTCGGCCTCCTCCCTCGCCTCCCGCCGGGCCCGGTCGGCCTCCTGGTCGGCGGAGCGCAGGACGCCCTCGATCCTGCGACCGAGCTCCTCGTAGGGATCGGTCTTGGTGGTGGCGCCGGCCGCGAGCGCCGCCTCGGCTTCAAGGCGAGCCTCCCGAAGCATCGCCTCCATGTCCTCGATCTGCGAAGCGATCTGCTCGAGGTAGTCGCGGACCTGGTCCGGGTCGTAGCCGCGGCGCGTGGTGACGAACTCGCGCCGACGGATCTGCTCCGGCGCGAGTAGGACGGGGAGATCGAGCTCAGCCGGGGACATGGGCATCCTCTTGGTCCTGGTTCCTGGGGGACCGCCCTCAACACTCTAGGCCGCAAGGGCGCCGATTCAACGACCTGCGGCGATCTCTTCGCTCAGGCCTCCGCCGCCCGGAGCTCGGCCTCGCGCCGCAGCACCTCGTTGAAGGAGGCGATGGCCACCTCGATCTGCCCGTGGTCCGGCGGCCGCGTGGTGATCTTCTGGAGCCACAGGCCCGGAGCCATCAGGGCCCGCATGAACCGCGAGCGCTCGTACCGCGCGCCCAGGCGGAGCACCTCGAAGGCCAGCCCGGCGATGATGGGGATGGCCACGATGCGGGACCCGATCCGCCACCACAGCCCGGGGTTCCCGAACAGCGCGAACACCAGGATCGCCACCACCATCACGATCAGG
>DASWJF010000245.1:0-4729 GCA_036397275.1 Actinomycetota bacterium | reverse complement strand
CAGGAGGCATTTCCGTTGGATTTGCCGGCGCGATCTTCCGCGCTACCAGTGGATTTCAGTAGCTAAGATCCCCCCGGCCACCCTCGACCGGAGCACGAGACAGTTCGACGGCCGCCCAGATGGTCTTGGAGAACCGGGTGGCAAGACCAGCGGCGCCTCGGGGTTGTGCCCCCAGGGCCCTGCCCGTAGCCTTGCCGCCGTGCCGGTTCTGGTCGGGGAGACCCTCTCGCTCGAGGACGTCGTGGCGGTCGGTCGCGGCGCGGCGGTCGGGCTCTCCGCCCGGGCCGCCGAGCGGATGCGGGCCGCTCGCGCCGTGATCGAGGCCAAGGTCGCGGCGAACGAGACCGTCTACGGCGTGACGACCGGGTTCGGGAGCCTGGCCAACGTGCGGATCGCGCCGGAGCAGGTCGAGGCGCTTCAGCACGGCATCGTCCGCTCCCATGCCACGGCCGTGGGCCGTCCGCTCTCCCGCGAGGAAGCCCGCGCCATGCTGCTGCTCCGGGCCCACGTCCTGGCCCTCGGCCACTCCGGCGTTCGGGTGGAGCTCGTGGAGCGGATGGTCGACATGTTGAACCGCGACCTCGTGCCGGTGGTACCGGAGCAGGGATCGCTCGGCGCGTCCGGAGACCTGGCCCCGCTGGCCAACCTGGCGCTCCCGCTGATCGGCCGGGGGGAGATCCTCGTGGACGGGCGAGGCGTGCCCGCCGCGGAGGGCCTTCCCGCCGAGGGGTTCGAGCCCCTGGTCCTCCAGGCCAAGGAGGGCCTGGCACTCGTGAACGGGACCCAAGGGATGCTGGCCATCGGGATCCTCGCCGCCGACCGCGTCGCGAACCTTGCCAAGGTCGCGGACGTCGCGGCGGCCATGACCATCGAGGCGGCGCTCGGCACCGACTCGCCCTTCGATGCGCGGCTCCAGGACCTCCGGCCCCACGCCGGCCAAGCCGCATCCGCCTCGAACCTCCGCCGGCTCCTCGCCGGAAGCGAGATCACGGCGTCCCACCGCGAAAGCGAGCACCTGGTACAGGACGCGTATTCGCTCCGGTGCGCGCCGCAGGTCCACGGAGCCACCCGCGAGGTCCTCCGGTTCGTTCGTGGGGTGCTGGAGGTCGAGGCCGGGTCGGTCTCGGACAACCCCATCGTGCTCCCCGAGACCGGCGAGGTGCTGTCCGGCGGGAACTTCCACGGCCAGCCCGTCGCGGTGGCGCTCGACGCCCTGGCCGTAGCCACCGTGCCGCTCGCGAGCGTCTCGGAGCGGCGGCTGTACCGGCTGCTGGACCCGAACACGAACAACGGGCTCCCGGCGTTCTTGGTGCCGGGCAGCGGCCTGAACTCCGGGTTCATGCTGGCCCAGTACACGGCGGCGTCGCTGGTCTCCGAGTCGAAGTCACTGGCCCACCCGGCCTCGGTGGACTCCATCCCTTCCTCGGCCGGGCAGGAGGACCACGTGAGCATGGGGATGACCGCGGCCCGTCACGCCCGCGACATCGTAGCGAACGCCGAGGTCGTGGTGGCGGTGGAGGCGATGGCCGCGGCGCAGGGGCTGGACCTGCGCGCGCCGCTCGGGCCCGCGCGCGGGACGCGAGCGGCGCGCGACGCGATCCGGGAGGCCGTCCCCTTCCTCGAAGCCGACCGGGAGCTCGGGCCTGATATCGCGGCTGTGACGGACCTGGTCAGGAGCGGCGGGGTGGTGGCGGCGGTCGAAACCGCGATCGGTGAGCTCAGCTAGGAGGCGAGCCGCCCGGCGAGGCGCCGCCCGGCTAGTGGTACACGATGACCCGGGTGCCGTACTCGGCCACCCCGAAGATCCACTGGGCGTTCCAGTACGGCACGCGCACGCAGCCGTGGCTCGCCGGATAGGTCGGCACCTCGGTCCATCCGTGGATGGCCCGGTTCCCGTCGAAGTAGCTCGGGTAGTACAGGTGGTTAGCGCTGAACCCGGCCAGCTTGCGGTTCACGCGGAACCAGCCGTCGCGGGTCGGCGTGCTCGCCTTGCCCGTGGACACGTGCATGATGTTCGTGATGGTGCCGTGGTCCACCGTGTAGAGGACCTGCCGGGTCTGGTCGATCTCGATGTGGAAGCCGTCCGCCGTGGACTTCGGCCGGGGACGGATGGGATCGGCGAGCGCGCGCCATACCCCGGCATCGACGCCGAACACGCGCGGCTTCCGCTGCACCTTCCGAAACGCCAGGACCGCGTCGCCCGTGCGGAAGTCGTACCGCCCGTCCACCCCGGCCAGCCGGTAGTTCAGGTCCACCAGGCGCCGTTCGAGGAGATCGACGTAGATGCCTCTCGACCCGATCCCGAGCGAGGGGAGCGGGGTCGATCGGGGGCCGTCGATGGCCGTTCCCCTCACATGGTCGTCGTCGACGAACGCCGCGCGGACGCGATACGTGCCGGGCTGCTCGATGCGAAACGCCGCGTCGAACCCGCCCGCGGCCCCTGTGGTGGGACGGCGGGTGGCAACGGCCTTCCCGTCCCTGGTCAGCATGACCTGGACCGTGCCGCCCGGGTGGGCGGGCGTCACGGTACCGCGGACCGCGGCACGGTCGAACAGGCGCACCGCCCCCACGCGGACCGTGACGATGGCCTGGACCCCGATGCTCACCTCGGAGCTGGAGGCGGGGTGCCACACGGCATGCACGGTGACGCTCGCCTCCGGCGTGAGCGTGGCGGAGAAGCCGCCGGCGGCCCCCGTGGTGGTCTGCGCGAGGACGGTTCCGGCGGCATCGACGATGTCGATGGTCTGGCCGCCCGTGAGGGGCGAGGTCTGGCCGCTCAGCTCGACGGACTCCCCGTAGGCGAGCGTCGTGGCTGAGGCGGTGAGCGTGACAGAGTCGACCGCCAGCGCCGGGGTGGCTGGCCCTCCCACCAACGCCAGCGCGACGCCCGCCGCCACGAGGAGCGGCTTCATCGGCCTCCCACCCTCCTCCCGACGGCGTAGGCGTGCAGCACCGGGTTGTGCCCCGGCTGGTACGGGACCTGCCGGAACGCGTCGCCCTCCAGGACCAGGAGATCGGCCTGCTTGCCCACTTCCAGGGTGCCACTACGGTCGGCCATCCCGAGGACGCACGCCGGGTTGAGCGTCGAGGCGGTCAGGGCTTCCAGTGGAGCCAGCCGGTACAGGGAGCACGCCGTCGACACCACCTCCGGCATGGACAGGATGGGCGACGTCCCGGGGTTGAAGTCGGTGGCGATGGCCACGACGGCCCCCGCCTCGACCAGCGTCCGGACCGGCGGGGGCGTGGCGTGCATGAAGAACGTCGAGGCCGGCAGGAGCACCCCGACCGTCCCGCCCTCCCCGAGCGCGCGGATGCCTTCGTTGCTCACGTTGTTCAGGTGATCGGCGCTTCGGGCCCCCAGCTTGACCGCGAACTCCGAGGCGCCCGATGGCCCGAGCTGGTCGGCGTGGCACCGGACCGGGAGCCCGGCGGCCGCCGCCGCCTCCCCCACGACCGCCAGGTCGCGGAGGGTGAACGCGATGTCCTCCACGTAGACGTCCACGGCGTCGGCCAGCCCCTCGGCGGCGGCCGCCGGGATCAGCTCCTTGCTGGCCTTTCGCACCCAGTCGTCCCGCTCCATCCCCGCGGGGACGGCGTGGCAGGCGAGGAGCGTCACCGTGCAGGTCTGCGGAGCCTCCTCGGCCAGCCGCCGGGCCAGCCGGGCCTGCCGCAGCTCGGCCTCCACGGACAGCCCGTACCCCGTCTTGAGCTCCAGGGCGGTCGTCCCGTGGTCGGCCATCTCCTGGAGCAGCGGCCGGCAGAACGCCAGCACGTCGTCGTCCGATGCCTCGGCCAGCAAGCGTGCGCTTCGGTAGATGCCGCCCTCGCCGTGGAGGTCGCGGTAGGTCCTGCCGGCCAGGCGGAGCTCGAACTCGTCGGCCCGCCACCCCACGAACGGAAGGTGGGTGTGGCAGTCCACGAACCCCGGTGCGATCGTCGCGCCGGTGAACACCTCCGGGTCGGCTGCCGGGATCCCGTCGGCCGGGCCGACGTAGGTGATGACCCCGCCCTCCCAGGCGATCCCGGCGTCCTCCATCACCGATGGGGTTGCCAGTGCGCCACCGCGCGCCGGCGCCGTTCCGGTCGCCGTGACGATCGAGGTGGCGACGATCGCGCCGGTGGCGGAGTCGGCCATCGCGGGTATCGAAGAGGATGCGGGGACCGGGCGCAAGCAGATGCCGTCGGACGCGTGAGGGGTCGGCCGCCGCCCGGCCCGTAGACTGCCCGTTCGTGAGCGACGGCCGAGACCCGGGGTTCCGGGACATCCTCCGGATCCCGGAGATCCGGGCCGCCATGATCGGCACGTTCGTGCTGATGCTCGGCTTCGGGATCCTCTCACCGGTGCTCCCGAACTACGCCCGGTCCTTCGGCGTCGGTTACGACGCCGTGGGGATCCTGGTGGCGTCGTTCTCGCTCACGCGGCTGGCGTTCGATCCGGTGGTGGGGCGGTTCATCGACCGGTTCGGCGAGCGGGCCATGGCCACCGCCGGGGCGGTGGTGGTCGGGGCGACCTCCGGCCTGGCTGCCCTGGCCCCCACGTTCCCCCTCCTGGTGGTGTTCCGTGCGGCGGGCGGCGCGGGCTCGGCGGTGTTCTTCGCCGCCCTCCTCTCGTTCCTGCTGCGGACCATCCCCCCCGACCGTGTGGGGCGCGTGATGAGCGTGTACTACGCGTCGTTCAACGTCGGGATCATCGCCGGGCAGCCCCTGGGGGGTCTGGTCGCGAACTGGT
>DASWJF010000244.1:0-4433 GCA_036397275.1 Actinomycetota bacterium | reverse complement strand
GCGAAAGCCGCAGACATCAAGCCCCAGGAAGCGGTGGAGAACATCCGCTCCACCATGCGCAACGTCTGACGTTCGACGAACGAGAGCCGTACCGCCCTAGGTCGCGCGCTCCGTCACCCGAGGATCGAGCTGTCCGAGCAGCGCGCGGGCCCTGCCGGCAGCCGCCTCGGCACCTTTCCGCTCCAGCGTTCGAAGCGCCCTTCGCGCGAGCGGCGCCGCTTCGTTGGGCCGCCCGATCAGGCGCAACACCTCGGCCAGGTCGAGCAAGGCGCCGGCCCGGAGCTCCGTGAGATCGGTCTGGTCGGCCAGCTGAACGGCCTCCCGGGCCAGGGCCTTGGCGTCCTCGGCCGGGCGGCCCATCCTGGCCAGCGCCTTGGCCCGCGCGGCCCTCAGACGGACCTGGGTGGCCACGTCGTCCGCCGCCGCCTCGCGCTCGGCGACCTCCGCGAGCGACAGCGCTTCCTCCTGGCGGCCCAGCCCGTCGAGGACGTTCGCCAGTAACGCGGCGAGCTGGGCCCGGACAGGCCCGTCTCCCAACCGGCCGGCCGAGTCGAGCGCCTCCCGCATGAGCCATGCCGCCTCCTCGAGCTCGCCGGCGAGGGCCTCGATCTGGCCGGCCCGGCCGAGGCACGCGATCCGCTCCCGCTCCAGACCCAGCCCGTCGGCGTCGGACGCCGCTCGCGCCACGAACTCACGCGCCGGTTCGACCTGGCCCATCCGAGCCATCAGGAGGGCCACGGTCCCGGTGACCTCCAGCTCCGCCGGTCGCCGTCCCCGAACTCGCTCCAGGATGGCCTCGCACCGCTGCAATGACTCCGGCACCGGGGCCGGGCCGTCCGCGATCGTTCGCGCCAGGTCGCGCAGGGCGGCAACCTCGTCGCGGGGCCGGCCGGCGCGCGCGGCGTGGTCGGCAGCACGCTCGGCTGCGTTTGCGGCCGCGGCCCAGTGACCACGTCGCCGTCTGACCAGCGCTCGCGCGGACCACGCCCACGCCAGCCCGACCTCGTCGCCGAGCGCCCGGCCCACCGCGGCCGCCGAGTCGGCGGCTTCCCGCACCGCATCGAGCGGATCGCCGGCCGGGGCGCTCCGCGCGGCCAGCACGGCCTTCAGGAGCTTGGCGCGACACTCGATGGTCCGGTCGCCCGATGTCCGGGCCGCTCTGGAAGCCTGGGTGAGCAGACCGTTCGCCATGAAGCCCTCTCCCAGCTCTGCCAGTGCGACGGCCGCCTCCAACAAGAGCGACGGCTGCGCCCCATCGTCCGGGGCGAGCAACGACGACGCCCGGAGCCACATCTGGACGGCGCCTCGGGCATCGCCAAGCTCGGCCGCCCCGGCCGCGGCCCCGGCCAGGGTCCCTGCCGCTCGCCGCGCGAGCTCGAGGTCCTCGCTCCCGAGGCCCGTTCCCCGGCGCAGCCGGCAGGCCGCCTCGAGCTGGGACCCCACGAGCTCCGCGTAGCGGCCCGCTCGTTGCCCGGCTACTTCCTCCAGCCACCCGGCGTAGCGCTCGTGCACGTTCGCCCGGACGTCCTCCGGCACGCCTGCCGTGGCTGCCCTTCGAAACAGCGAGTGCCGGAACCCCAAGACCTCCTGTCCCGAGGAGCCCGGCGGCTCGGCGCGAAGGATCCGTCCGGCGACCAGCCTCGACATCCCGTCCGAAACGTCGGCGCGCGCGCCCTCCGGGACGAACTCCGCCACGAGGCCCGAGGGGAACGTCTCTCCGGCGGCGGCCGCCAGGCCGAGCAGGTCCCGCTGCTCGGGGTCGAGGCCGCTCAGGCGGGCCTCGAGCAGCGCGTCGATGGTGGTGGGCATGCCGAGCTCGGACGGATCCGAGGCCAGCCTCCACCCATGCTCGTGGCGGAGGTGCCCTCGGTCGATCAGCAACGCCACGAGCTGCTCGGCCAGGAACGGGTTGCCCCGGCAGGCTTCGGTCAGCGCCTCGCGAAGCCCGAACCCGGGATCCGGGTTCCCCAGGAGATCCTGGAGCAGCGATGCCACGTGCGGGTCGGTGAGCGGTTCGAGCCGGAGGATCGTGCTCTCGTCGTTCTCGACGTGGGTCGAGGACGGTTCGCCGGGACCGGACCGACCGATGCACACGAACAGGATGGCGGCGTCGCGTGACCGGCTGGCGACGTTCCACAGCATCCGAGAGAACGCCGGCCCGGCCCGATCCGCATCGTCCACGAACACCACGAGCGGGCCGTGGCCCGCGGCCGCCTGGAGCAGCCGGCGAATGGCCCACGGGGTCTCCTCCGGGTCTCCCGCCCCGGGGAGTCCGAGTGCGGGGACGAGCCGCTCCGCGATCCGGGCGGTGTCGCCTCCCTCTCCCAGCAGGCGGTGCAGCTTGGCCAGGACCTCCTCGGCCGGATCCCGGTCGCTCACCCCTGCCGCCTGCTCCACGATGTCGGCCACCGGCCAGGTCGTCCCGCCTTCGGACGACGGCCGGCAGCGCACCCGGATGATCCTGGCCGCTGGGCCTTCCTCCAGCGTCTTGAGGAACTCCTCGACCAGCCTGGTCTTGCCGATCCCGGCATCGCCCACCACCCACAGCACCGAACAACTCGGCTCGGAGACGGCGCGGTCGAAGGCCCATTGGAGGGTGGAGAGCTCCCGTTCCCGACCCACCAGCGCAGGCTCGGCTCCCGCGACGGCGGCGGATTCGGGCGACACGTCCAGGAGCCGAAGCGGGCCCACGGGCTCGCCGTCGCCCATCCGCGAACGGCTGTCCACGGGCCGGGCATCCGCGGCGTGGGCGATCCGCCGGTACACCTCCTCCGCCACGATGACCTCGCCCGGCTCGGCCATCCGTTGGAGCCGGATGGCCAGGTCGATCACCCGCTGCTGCCACAGCTCGGCGGCCCCCGGGTCGTCGCCCATCACCTCGGACGTGCCCACGCCGGCCCGGATCAGAACCTGCATCCCTCGCTCCCATCCGAGCTCATCGGCGAGCTCCGGAACGGTGTCCCGTATCTCGGCCGCCGCCCGGGCGGCCCGGAGGGGGCCGTGGCCCGTGGGGGGCTCGGGGCCGAACACGGCCACAAGCGTGTTGGGGCTCTCGGGAAGGTCGTCCACCGATCCGCCGTGGCGCTCCAGGATGGTCCGCACCTCCTCCATCGCCGTGGCCGCGCGCCACAGCCCGGAGGTGGGCTCCGCCTCGTCCTGCTGCGACCGGCCAGACGAGATCTCGCACACGACCGCGGTGACGATGGCGGCCCCGTCCCGGCCGCCCTTGGCCTCTCGAGGTTGGCTGGTCTCCGTCTCCGTGGGGAGCAGGGCACCACAGTGCTGGCAGAACCTCGCGTGGCCGGGACTCGACCGGCCGCAGGCCTCGCAGGCTGCGCCCGAAGCATCCTCCATCCGCGGTTCATCGGCCGGTGCCACTCGCCCTGTCGCGAACTCCATGGCCCTCAGACCTTCTCCGAGACGGCAGCGCTTCGGGGCACGGCCTCGCGCAGCGCGAGGCCGAAGTCGTGGGGGTTGGTGGCGACCGCCCGGGCGTCCTCCTCGGCCACCTGGCCGTCGATGGCCAGCTTCAACAGGGCCTGGTCGAACGACTGCATGCCGTCGTATCCGCTCTCTGCGATGACGTCGAGGAGCTCAGCGGTCGTCGCCGGGTCCAGGATCCGCTCGTACACGCGACCCGTGTTGATCAGGACCTCGACGGCCGGGATCCGCCGTCGCCCGTCGATCCGCTCCAGCAGCCGCTGCGACACCACCCCTCGCAGGGCTCCGGCCAGCGAGACCCGCACCTGCTTCTGCTGCTTCTCGGGGAACAGCTCGACCACGCGGGCCACGGTCTCCGTGGCGTCGATCGTGTGCATCGTGGACAGCACGAGGTGGCCCGTCTGGGCGGCCTGGATGGCCGCGAGGGCCGAATCCGGATCCCGGATCTCACCCAGGAAGATCACGTCGGGGTCCTGGCGAAGGACCTGGCGAAGGGCCACGGCGAACGAACCGGTGTCGGGGCCGATCTCCCGCTGCCAGATGACGGACAGGTCATCGGTGTGAAGGACCTCGATGGGATCCTCGATCGTGACGATATGCGCCCGTCGGGTCCGGTTGATGAAGCCGATCATGGAGGCGATGGTGGTGGTCTTTCCGGCGCCGGTCGGCCCGGTGACCAGCACCAGCCCCCGGCGGGCCTCGGCCAGGCTCTGGATCACGGCCGGCAGGTTGAGCTCCGCAAGCGTCTGACCCTCCGAGCTCACCCGGCGGATGGCCAGGGCCACGGTCCCTCGCTGGCGAAGGACGTTCACCCGGAACCGGCCAATGCCGTCCAGTGAATAGGCGAAGTCGGCCTCGTTCGTCCGGGCGAACTCGGTGGCCCGGTGGGGCGGCATCAGGAACTCGGCGGCGAACTCCGCATCGCTCGCGTCGAGCACCGGAAACCCCGCCGGCAGCAACTCCCCGTCCACCCGGATGAACGGCACGTTCCC
>DASWJF010000243.1:0-7888 GCA_036397275.1 Actinomycetota bacterium | reverse complement strand
GGCTCGCGGGCCGCGGCGGTGGGCGGGTACACCGCGGTGGCCGCCATGGCCAACACCGACCCGGTGGCCGACAACACCGCGGTGATCGAGGAGGTGCGTTCGCTCGCGGCTCGGGCCGGGTTGTGCGACGTGCTCCCGGTGGGGGCCATCACGAAGGATCTGGCCGGGGAGGAGATGGCGGAGCTCGGCGAGATGGCGCATGCCGGCGTTCGCGTCTTCAGCGACGACGGTCGCTGCGTGTCCGCGTCGCGGGTGCTGCGCAACGCCCTTCGGTACGCGAGGGCCTTCGACGTGGTGATCGCCGAGCACTGCGAGGACGCCTCGCTCGCGGAAGGCGCGCAGATGCACGAGGGGCTCCATTCCCACACCCTGGGGCTGGCCGGCGCGCCACCCGAGGCCGAGGAGATCATCGTGTTCCGCGATCTCTCGCTGGCCCGGGCGACCGGCGGGCGGCTGCACCTGTGCCATCTCTCCGCGGCGGGATCCGTGGAGCTGGTTCGCCGGGCCAAGGCCGCCGGGGTCCGCGTCACGGCCGAGGTGACGCCACATCACTTGGTCTTCACCGACGAGGCCCTCGTCACCTACGACACGAACTACAAGGTGAACCCGCCTCTTCGGACCCCGGAGGATCGGGAGGCCCTCCGGGCCGCTGTGGCCGACGGGACCATCGACGCCATCGCCACCGACCACGCACCCCACGCCGTCGAGGAGAAGGAGGCCGAGTTCGACCAGTCGCCGCCGGGGACCATCGGGCTGGAGACCGCCCTGGCCGCGGTGCTCACGCACCTGGTGGAGCCGGGCATCCTGTCGCTCCCGCGCGCGCTCGAAGCCATGTCGACGGCGCCGGCCAGGATCCTCGGAGCGCCCGGGCAGGGCGGGCCCATCGAGCCCGGCCGCCCGGCGAACCTGGTGGTGTTCGACCCGGCCGTGGCCTGGGTGGTGGAGCCGCCGTTCGCCTCGAAGAGCCGGAACTCGGCGTTCCTGGGGATGACGCTCCGCGGCAAGGTGATCCACACGATGTACCGGGGCGACCTGGTCGTGGCGGACGGGAAAGCCCAGCGATGAGCAGGCCCGACGCGCTCCTCGCGCTCGAGGACGGCACGCTCTTCCGGGGTAGGGGCTTTGGCGCCTGGGGGGAGGCGTTCGGTGAGGCGGTGTTCAACACGGCCATGTCGGGCTATCAGGAGGTCCTGACCGACCCTTCCTACGCCGGGCAGATCGTGGCCATGACCTCCCCGCACCAGGGGAACTACGGGACGAACCGCGAGGATGCCGAGTCGGGCCGGGTCCAGGTGGCCGCTTTCGCCGTGCGCGAGGCGACTCGGCGGCCGTCGAGCCGGCGCGCGGAGCGGTCCCTGGCCCAGGAGCTCGAGGCGGCCGGGGTCGTGGGGATCGAGGGGATCGACACCCGGCGGCTCACCCTTCGCCTCCGGGAGCACGGCGCGATGCGTGGCGGGGTGTCCACCGAGGATCTGGATCCCGGTTCCCTGGTCGCGCGGGTCCGGGAGCGACCCGGCATGGAGGGCGCCGACCTGGCCCGGACGGTGAGCACCGGCGAACCGTACGACGCGCGCGACGTCGTGGGGCCCGCGGATCGCTCTCGCGGTCGCGTGTTCCGAGTGGCCGCCTATGACTTCGGGATCAAGCGCAACATCCTGAGGCTGCTCGCCGCGGTGGGTTGCGAGGTAACGGTCTGGCCCGCCCAGACGCCCCCGGCCACCATCCTGACGGGGGGGTTCGACGGCGTGTTCCTGTCGAACGGCCCCGGCGACCCCGCGGCGACGCGCTACGGCGTCGAAGCCGCCCGGGGACTGCTCGGGAAGGCACCCGTATTCGGCATCTGTCTCGGTCACCAGTTGCTCGGGCTGGCGCTGGGCGGCCGAACGTACAAGATGAAGTTCGGCCATCGCGGCGCGAACCAACCTGTGAAGAACCTTCGAACCGGCCACCTGGAGGTCACGTCGCACAACCACGGCTTCGCGGTGGACCCGGAGGGTTGGCATCCGGTTGGGGCCCGGCCCCGGCAGGTGACCACGGACTTCGGAGCCGTCGAGCCGACGCACTGGAACCTGAACGATGGAACGCTCGAGGGCTTCCGCTGTCTGGACGTGCCCGCGTTCGGCGTTCAGTACCACCCCGAAGCGGCGCCGGGCCCGCACGACTCGCGCTACCTCTTCGACCACTTCCGCGCGTCGATGGGGGCGTGATGCCGAGGCGGAACGACATCCACCGGATCCTGGTGATCGGGTCGGGCCCCATCGTGATCGGCCAGGCCTGCGAGTTCGACTACTCGGGAACCCAGGCGTGCAAGGTCCTCCGGCGTGAGGGGTACCACGTGTCGCTGGTGAACTCGAACCCTGCGACGATCATGACGGACCCGGAGTTCGCCGACGCCACGTACATCGAGCCGCTCACCCCCGAGTCGGTCCTCGCCGTCCTGGAGCGGGAGCGCCCCGACGCCCTCCTCCCGACGCTCGGGGGGCAGACCGGGCTGAACGTGGCGGTCGCCCTGGGAGACTCGGGGGACCTCCACCGGCTAGGCGTCCGGCTGATCGGTGCCGGCCTCGGGGCCATCCACCGGGCCGAGGACCGGAGCGGGTTCCACCGGGCCATGGCCCGGGCGGGTCTGCCGGTACCGCGCTCCGGGACGGCGCGCACCGTGGAGGAGGCGCTCGGGGTGGCGGAGGCGATCGGGTATCCGGTGATCGTTCGGCCCTCGTTCATGCTCGGGGGCGGCGGGAGCGGGTTCGCCACCGACCCCCGCTCGCTGAAGGACCTGTCAGCGGGCAGCCTGGCGTCGAGCCCCGCAACCGAGATCCTGGTGGAGGAGTCGGTGGCCGGATGGAAGGAGTTCGAGCTCGAGGTGATGCGCGACGGGGCCGACAACGCCGTGGTCGTCTGCTCCATCGAGAACGTCGAGCCCATGGGGGTACACACCGGCGACTCGATCACCGCGGCGCCGCAGCAGACCCTGACCGACCGCGAATACCAGCAGATGCGCGCCTTCGCCCTCGCGTGCATCCGCGCGATCGGCGTCGAGACCGGGGGGTCGAACATCCAGTTCGCGGTGAACCCGCGCGACGGACGGATGGTGCTGATCGAGATGAACCCCCGGGTCTCGCGGTCCTCGGCGCTGGCGTCGAAGGCGACGGGGTTCCCCATCGCGAAGATCGCGGCCCTGCTGGCGGTGGGGTACCGGCTCGACGAGATCACGAACGACGTCACGGGGGAGACCCCGGCGGCCTTCGAGCCGACCCTCGACTACGTGGCGGTCAAGGTCCCGCGGTTCGCCTTCGAGAAGTTCTCCCAGGCCGACCCCACGCTCACCTCCACCATGAAGTCGGTCGGCGAGGTCATGGCGATCGGCCGAACCTTCAAGGAGGCCCTGGGGAAGGCCTGGAGGTCACTGGAGCGGCCGGGCTTCGATCTCGGATGGGCCCACCCCGGCCCTTCGGTCCTGGACGAGCTCGGCGTGGCGACCGAGCATCGCCTTCATCTGGTCGAGGCGGCGCTCGGGGCCGGGCACTCCGTCGATGATGTCGCCGAAGCGTCGGGGATCGATCCGTGGTTCGTCGATCAGATCTCGCAGGTGGTCGAGGAGAGCTTTGCGCTGCAAGGGGTTCCGATCGGCTCGGTCCCGGCTGAGCGGCTGCTCCAGGCGAAGCGCGCCGGTCTCTCGGACGCGCGCATCGGCGGCCTCACCGGTGCGACCGAGACCGAGGTCCGCCACCGGCGAGCCTCCCTGGGGGTGGAACCGGTGTTCAAGACCGTGGACACCTGCGGTGGGGAGTTCCCCGCGCTCACGCCGTACCACTACTCGACGTACGAGGACGAGACGGAGGTCCGACCGGCGGACCGCCCAAGGGTGGTGATCCTCGGCGCCGGGCCGAACCGGATCGGGCAGGGGATCGAGTTCGACTATGCCTGCGTGCACGCGGCGTACGCGCTCCGCGAGGCCGGGTACGAGGCCGTGATGGTGAACAGCAACCCCGAGACCGTCTCGACTGACTACGACACGAGCAACCGGCTGTACTTCGAGCCGGTGTCGGCCGAGGACGTCCTTCCGGTGTGCCGGGCGGAGCGTCCCGTCGGGGTCATCGTCCAGCTCGGAGGGCAGACCCCGTTGAAGCTCGCGCACACGCTGGAGGCGGAGGGATTCGCCGTGCTTGGGACGAGGCCCGACGCCATCGACCTCGCCGAGGACCGGGGGAAGTTCGCGGCGCTGTGCGAGGAGATAGGACTCCCGGCACCCCCCCACGGCGAGGCGAACGACCCGGAGGAGGCCCGTGGGGTGGCGTCCCGCATCGGCTACCCGGTGGTGGTGCGGCCCTCGTACGTGCTCGGGGGGCGGGCCATGGAGATCGTCTACGGCGAGGACGAGCTGGAGCGGTTCGTTCGGACGGCGGCCGCCGCCTCGCCGGATCACCCCGTGCTGATCGACCGGTTCCTGGAGGGTGCGATCGAGGTCGACGTCGACGCCGTGTCCGACGGGACCGACGTGTACGTCGGCGCCGTGATGGAGCACATCGAGGAGGCCGGCGTGCACTCCGGGGATTCCTCGTGCGCTATCCCCCCGCCGACCCTGTCCGATGACGAGCTCGACGAAGTCGAACGCATCACGGGGCTGCTCGCTCTTCGCCTGGGCGTTCGAGGCCTCCTGAACCTCCAGCTCGCGGTGAAGGACGAGCGGATCTGGGTATTGGAGGCCAATCCCCGGGCCTCCCGCACAGTGCCGTTCGTGTCCAAGGCCACCGGCGTCCCCCTGGTCAAGGTGGCTGCGATGGTCCTGGTTGGCCGGCCGCTCGCGAAGCTCGTCCACGAGGGGGTCATCCCGGCCGACCCGCGGCGCTACCGGCACCTGCCGTACACGTCGGTGAAGGCCGCCGTCCTGCCGTTCGGGCGGTTCCCCGGGGTCGATACGGTCCTCGGGCCCGAGATGAAGTCGACCGGCGAGGTGATGGGCGTGGATCGGGGCTCGGGCGCGGCCCTGGCCAAGGCCCTGGTGGCCGGGGGAACCGCGCTTCCCCACGAGGGAACCGTCTTCGTGTCGGTGGCGAACCGGGACAAGCGGGCCATCCTGTACCCGGCGAAGCGGCTGCTCGACATGGGGTTTCACCTGCTCGCGACGAGGGGGACGGCAGGCGTGCTCGAGCGGGCCGGTATCCCGGTGACGCGGGTGGGCAAGGTGTCGGAGGGCGGGTCGAACGTCGCGGACCTCATCCGGCGGGGGGAAGTGGACCTGGTCATCAACACGCCCTTCGGCCGGGCTCCCCGGACCGACGGGTACTACATCCGGACGGCGGCCGCGGCGGCGGGGATCCCCTGCATCACGACTCTCCCGGGGGTGCTCGCCGCCATCCGGGGGATCGAGGCGCTCCGGGCCGGACCGGCCGAGCCACTCTCGCTGCAGGAGTACCACGAGCTGGCCCGCGCGGCCCTCCCGCTCCAGGACCAGCTCGGTGCGGGAGTCGTCCGGTGAGGCGGGTCAGGGCCGAGATCCTGAACACCCGCAAGCTCGGCGCGTACCACTCGCTCACGCTGGTCGCCCCCGAGATCGCGGACCGGGCGAGGCCCGGCCAGTTCGTCTCGGTGGCCATGCCCGACGACCGGCAGTTCGTCCTGCGTCGTCACTTCTGGATCCACCAGGCGTCCCGCCGCGGGGGATGGGCCGGCACGTTAGAGTTCGCGTTCGATCCGCACGGCCCCGGCACCGAGTGGCTCGCGGAGGCCAAGGCGCATCAGTTCCTCGACGTCATCGGTCCGTTGGGGAAAGCCTTCGCGTACCCAAGGAACCTGAGCAACTGCCTGCTGGTGTCGGAGGGGTACGGCGCCGCTCCCATCCTCTTCCTCGGTCAGGAACTTCGGGCCCGGGACAGGCGGGTCGACCTGGTGCTCGGCGCGGCCAGCGAGGATCGCGTGTTCAAGCCGATCGAGGCCAAGCGCCTCGCCCAGACCATCGTCATCGTCACGGCGGACGGCACCATGGGGGAGCGGGCCGCCCCGGTGGACGTGCTGCCCGAGGTGGCACAGGCCACCGGGACCCAGGTCATCTACGCGGCGGGGCCGAGGCGCATGCTGCGGGCCGTGGCCGAGTTCTGCATGGAGCGGCGAATCCCCGCGCAGGTGGCGCTGGAGGAGGAGATGGGCTGCGGCGTCGGCGTGTGCCTCACCTGCGCGGTGCCGGTGATCCGAAAGGACGGGTCCGGGTACGACAACCTCCGCGTGTGCGCCGATGGCCCAGTGTTCAACGCGGCCCGCGTGTTCTGGGACCGGTGGGTGAGCGGGGAGACCGGGGCGGTCCACACGCCCCCCGAGGGCTTCGCGATCGTGGGTCCGTGGCCGGAGTGAAGCAGAACCTCGCCGTGGACCTCGACGGGGTGCGGTTCCCCCTCCCGGTGCTGGCCGCCTCGGGCTGCTTCGGAACCGGCCGGGAGCTGGGGGGGCTCACCGACATCCGAAAGCTGGGCGGGGTGATCACCCGCAGCCTGACGTTCGAGGCATCGAGGGGTTGGCCCACTCCCCGGGTGACCGAGAGCCCGTCCGGCGTCGTGACGGCCGTGGGGAACCAGAACCCGGGCGTACGGGAGTTCGTGGCCGAGGACCTGCCGGGCTTGGCCAAGACGGGGATCCCCGTCGTGGCCTCGGTGACCGGCACCACCCTTCAGGAGTACATCCGGGTGGCCAGCATCCTCCGGGACGAGCCCGGGATCTCGGCGGTCGAGGTGCACCTGTCCGGTCCCGACCGGGAGAGCCGGGGGCTCCCCTTCTACGCCCGGATCGACCGGATGGGAGAGGTCGTGGGGGCGATCTCGCGGCTGTCACCCGTCCCGGTGTTCGCCAAGCTCCCGGCCCTGCTGCCGGACGTCGTGCCGGCGGCTCGGGCCTGCGTGCGAGCCGGGGCCCATGGGGTCACGCTGATCGACGCCATCCCTGCGATGGTGGTGGACGTGCGCCGCCTCCGGCCTCGGCTGGGGGCCGTGATCGGCGGGCTCTCCGGCCCGGCCATCCGCCCCATCGCGGTGGCGGCCGTGTTCCGGGTGGCGCAGGCCCTGCCCCAGGTCCCGATCATGGGCGTCGGAGGGATCGCCTCGGCCGAGGACGCCGTGGAGTTCCTGCTGGCCGGGGCGTGGGCGGTCCAGGTGGGGACGGCCATGCTGGTGAACCCGTCGGCGCCCGCCGAGATCGCCGAGGGCATCGCCGGCTTCCTGAAGTCGAAGGGGCTGACCTCTCCGGGGGACCTCCGGGGCCGGCTCCGACTGTCCGAGCCGGAGGGGATGGGGGGGGAGTGATTCCCCGCCCCGCCAACCCGCTGATCGTGGCGGTGGACGTGTCAGACATCGACCGGGCGGAGGTCCTGGCCCGGGCCGTCGGGGGCGAGGCCGGGCTCCTGAAGGTCGGGCTCGAGCTGTTCTCGGCCCACGGGCCGGCATCGGTCCTTCGCCTCCGCTCCTCCTCGCCGATCTTCCTGGACCTCAAGCTGCACGACATCCCGAACACGGTGGAACGAGCCGCCCGCAACTGCGCTCACCTCGGGGTGGCCATGTTCACCGTGCACGCCCTCGGCGGCGAGGCCATGGTGGAGGCGGCCGTGCGCGGTGCGGCGCAGGGCGCCGAGGAGTCCGGGCACCCGATGCCTGCGGTGGTCGCGGTGACCGTTCTGTCCAGCCTGTCCGGGGAGTCGCTCGCGTCCCCCTCGTCGCTGGCCTTCGAGGCCCGCGCGGCCGGGGCGGCCGGGGCGGTGGTTTCGGGCGAGGACGTCGCCGTGGTCCGCGAGGTGATGGGCGAGGAGTTCTGTCTGGTGGTCCCGGGGATCCGGCCGGCCGGCTCGAACGGTCACGACCAGGCCCGCGTCCTCACGCCGGAAGAGGCCATGGAAGAAGGCGCGGAC
>DASWJF010000242.1:0-3899 GCA_036397275.1 Actinomycetota bacterium | reverse complement strand
CTCGGCGACACGGTGAAGAGCCTGTCCGATGCTCCGGTGGAGTTCGACGCGGACCAGAGCCAGGCCTGGATCCGCTGCGCCGCATACGAGGGCGCGCTTCGCCTGCTCCCTGCGGAGGACTTCCCGGCCCTCCAACCGCCCACGGGGACGCGGATCGTGGTGGAGACTTCGAAGTTCACCGAGGCCGTGGGGCAGGTGGCCCGGGCGGCGTCCCGGGACGAGGCTCGGCCCGTCCTGACGGGCGTGCTGGTCGAGGTGAGCCGGGAGGGCCTCACGCTGGTGTCCACGGACTCGTACCGGCTCGCGGTCCGGGAGCTGGTGGCGACCGCGGCGGCGGAGAGGAAGGCCATCGTGCCGGAGCGGGCCATGTCCGAGGCGGGACGGGCCGCAGCCGCGGTTGAGAAGGGCGACGTCGAGCTGTTCATCGACGAGAGCCAGGTGGCCTTCCAGATCGGGAACCTCATGCTCACCTCGCGGCTGATCGAGGGCGAGTTCCCGAACTACCGCCAACTCCTGCCGGAGGCCTACGAGAACCGACTCACGGTGTCCCGGCAGCAGCTGACCGATGCGGTCCGCCGGGTGGGCCTCCTGGCCCGGGATACCTCGCCGATCCGGCTGGAGTTCAACGCGCTCGGCGTGAAGCTCTCGTCGTCCTCTCCGGATCTCGGGCAGGCCGTGGAGGCGGTGGAGGCCCGGTACGAGGGCGAGGACATCACGGCCGCGTTCAACCCCGCCTACCTCGCCGATGGACTGGCGGCGGCCGCGGGCGAGACGGTCCGCCTGGAGGTGCGCGACGGGCTGAAGCCCGGCCTGATCAAGGGCGAGAGCGACGAGTTCACCTATCTGGTGATGCCGGTGCGCCTGCCCACCCCGGTCGGCTGATCCTCCCGGGGACGCGTTGCGGCTTCTGTGGGCCGAGCTGAAGGACTTCCGCAACCACCCGAACACCGGCCTGCCCGACATCCCCGATGGGTTGGTGGTGGCGGTGGGAGGGAACGGGGAGGGCAAGACGAACCTCCTCGAAGGCCTGGCGTTCCTGTTCTTCCTGGCATCGCCTCGGGTCTCGAGCACGGAACCGCTGGTGCGCCACGGCGCCGAGGCGGCCTATGTGCGCGGCGAGATCGAGACCGCCGGCGGACGGATCATGGTGGAGGTGGAGATCCCGGGGCGGGGAGCGAACCGGGTGCACGTGAACCGGTCCCCGGTGCGGCGGAAGCGGGACTTGCGGCGGCAGGTCCGGGCGGCGTTCTTCGGCCCCGACGATCTGGACGTGGTCAGGGGCGATCCATCGGAGCGAAGGAGGTTCATGGACGAGGCCGTGACGTCGCTGTGGCCGCTCAAGGAGTCGGCTCTCACGGCGTACGACCGGACCCTTCGGCAGCGGAACCGCCTCCTCAAGGACTGGGAAGGCCGGGGGGCGCCGGCGGACCTCGAGACGTGGGATCGGGAACTGGTGCAGAACGGGTGTGCCGTCGTGCGGCTGCGGTCGGAGGCGGTGGCGCGCCTTGCCCCGGGCGCCGAGGAGGAATTCGGGGTGGTGGCGGGGTACGGGCTGGCCTGCGAGTACCGGCCATCGGTTTGGGGGGAAGACCTGGAGGGGGCCTTCCGGGAGCGCCTGGCCGAGCGACGGCAGGATGAGCTGGTGCGCCGGACCAGCCTGGTCGGTCCACACCGGGACGACCTGGAGCTCGCCGTGCGGGATCTCGGGGCCCGGGCGTTCGCCTCCCACGGCGAGGCATGGGGGGCGGCGCTGTGCCTGCGCCTGGGGCTGGCCGAGGCCCTGGGAGAGGAGGCGGGGGAGCGCCCGGTCGTGCTGCTCGACGACCCCTTCTCTGCCCTGGACCCCAAGCGCCAGGCCCGGGTGGGGGAACGGCTCACCGCCCGAGGCCAGGTGGTGCTTTCGGTCGCCGACGAGGCGCACGTCCCGGCTCACACGGACGCGGTGTGGGACGTGTCGGCGGGTGCGGTTACGGTTCGAAGCGGGTCGGAGGTCCCAACAAGCGAGCCGGGAAGCGGGGGAGGGTGATGCCGTCGGGAAAGTGGCGGCGGGGCCGGAAGGACGAGCGAACCATCGAGAGCACGCCCATCGGCGACGTGGTGGACGGGCTCCTTCGGGAACGAGCCTTCGCCCGGGGGCTCCCCGTGGGGCGGCTGGCCGCCAAGTGGCAACTGGTGGTGGGCCCCCGCCTGGCCTCGGAGTCCGCCCCGGTGAGCCTGGAGGAAGGCATCCTCGTGGTTGCCGCGAGCTCCGGGCCGTGGGGCGCGCAAGCCCGGTTCCTCGCCGACGAGATCCGCGGTCGGGCCAACGAAACCCTCGGATCCGAGAAGGTCCGCAAGGTGCGGATCGTGGTCCGCCCCGAACCTCAGAGAGGCTTGTGAGGCAACGGTTTCGCAGTGCCCCCGACACCGGGCGGAGGGCGGTTGCGATGGTAGAATTGGACGTGTAGTTCCCCCGCGTGAGGCCCCCTCATGGAAGCGGCTCCGCGCGCCGCCTGGCGGGGTGAGCGGGGAGGTTCATTGGCCACACGAAAGATGCCGACGGCGGATGGAGGCGAGTACACGTCCGCCGACATCACGGTCCTGGCGGGCGTGGAGCACGTCCGCCTCCGCCCCGGGATGTACATCGGAACCACCAGCCAGCGCGGGCTCCACCACCTCGTCTACGAGGTCGTGGACAACTCGGTGGACGAGGCCATGGCCGGGCACTGCGACAGGATCGTGGTCACCCTGCTGGAGGACGGGGGGTGTCGCGTGGCCGACAACGGCCGAGGCATCCCGGTCAAGCCCATCCCGAAGGCGAAGGACCGCCGGCCGGCCCTGGAGGTCGTCCTCACCACGCTGAACGCCGGCGGGAAGTTCGGGGGGCGCGGCTACCGCATCTCCGGTGGCCTTCACGGCGTCGGCGTCTCGGTGGTCAACGCCCTGTCCGAGCGGCTGACGGTCGAGGTCGAGCGGGACGGGTACCTGTGGACCCAGTCCTACTCGCGGGGGAAGGCCACGAAGAAGCTGACGAAGGGGAAGGCCAGCAAGAAGACAAGCACGGTCGTGACGTTCTGGCCCGACCCCGAGGTGTTCGAGGAGATCGGGTTCAAGCGGGAGATCCTGGTCGAGCGGCTCCAGGAGCTCGCGTTCCTCACGAAGGGCCTGGAGATCCACCTGGTGGACGAGCGCGAGTCCCCGCCGATCAAGGACGTCTTCAGGGCCACCGGCGGCCTGGCCGACTTCGTGAAGCACCTCCAGGCGACAAAGGAGGTCGTCCACACCCGGGTGATCCTCTTCGAGGGCAAGGAGCGGGACGGCTCGGCCGAGGTCGAGGTGGCCCTCCAGTGGAACACCGGCTATGCGGAGTCGCTCTACTCCTTCGCCAACACCATCAACACGACCGAGGGCGGCATGCACGAGGAAGGGCTGAAGAAGGCCCTGACCAACGTGATCAACCGGTACGCGCGCCAGAAGAACCTCCTCAGGGAGAAGGAGGAGAACCTGATCGGCGAGGACATCCGGGAGGGCCTGGTCGGGATCGTGTCGGTGAAGCTGCGAGACCCGCAGTTCGAGGGCCAGACCAAGACCAAGCTCGGCAACACCTCGATGCGCTCGCTGGTGGAGACCACGGTCAACGAGCAGCTGGCCACGTGGCTCGAGGAGCATCCGGGCGAAGCGAAGCGGATCGTGATGAAGGGCGAGCAGGCCGCCAAGGCGCGGCTCGCGGCCAAGCAGGCCCGCGACCTCACCCGGCGAAAGTCGTTCCTGGACTCCACGTCGCTTCCCGGCAAGCTGGCGGACTGCCAGCTGACCGACCCGGCGCTGTGCGAGCTGTTCGTGGTGGAGGGCGATTCGGCCGGCGGCAGCGCCAAGCAGGCCCGGGACCGGGCGAGCCAGGCCATCCTGCCCATCCGGGG
>DASWJF010000241.1:0-2022 GCA_036397275.1 Actinomycetota bacterium | reverse complement strand
GCCATGCGCTCCCCTTTCCGGCTTCCTTCCCCAAAGCGTCGAGGCCGTGCGCTTCGCTCATCCAACACCGGGGTTGGGAGCGAGTCAAACATGCGTCGTCCTCAGCTCTTTCGTCCTGACCCACGTCGTCCAGGCGGCTGCACAGGTGAGCAACCCCGCGCCGAGGGCGAACCACGGCCCGATCCATGGGCGCGTGAACGGCGGAGGCCGCACGATCGCCAAGACGGCACCCAGAACGACGATCGCGCCGAGCGCGGTCTCGACCGCGACCCACGACCATCGAACGGCTCCCCTTCGAAGCGCGAACCAGACGCCGAGACCCAGCACCGCAGCCACCGTGGCGAGCACCGACCACCGCGTGGTGCGGCCCCACGCCCCGAGCAGGCCGGAGCCCTCGCCGAACCGGGTCCAAGGAAGGATGGTCGCCAACACGGAGAGCGCGAAGCCCGCGCCGGTCAGGGCCCACGACGCGGCCCAGGGCGCACGCGACGGGACGTCCTCGTCCCGTTGGACGTCGGGCCCGAGCGCAGCGGCCAGGCATTCGCTCCCCAGGACCCGGCCCCGAACGGGTACCGCGCAGGCCAGGCAGAGCGGCCTCCCGCACCCGTCGCACCGGGCCACCGAGGGGCTTCCCGGGTGGACGATGCACCGCTCGGCAATCCTGGGGCGTTCGTCCGACGGCACCGGCCAAGCTTATCGTCGGAGGTGGGCCGGAGCCGTTTGACAGTTCCGCTGCCCGGTCCCTAGCGTGCGGGACCGTGGACGCGCGCGTGGCCGTGCTGGCCTCGAGCCAGGGCACTAACCTCCAGGCCCTCATGGACGACCCCGTCGTGGGGCCATGGATCGCGCTCGCCGTCTCGGACCGCCCCGACGCCCCCGCGCTGGAGCGGGCGCGGGCCCGCGGGGTGAAGGCGGTGTTCCTCGATCCGGCGGCATACCCGGATCGTCCCGGCTACGACCGAGCGCTCCGGGACCTGCTGGAGTCGGAGCGCATCGAGTACGTTGCCCTGGCCGGGTTCATGCGGATCGTGGGGCCGGAGGTGGTCGGCGCCTACGCGTCCCGGATGCTGAACGTCCACCCGGCATTGCTCCCCGCGTTCCCGGGGACCGAGGCCGTGGCCGACGCCCTTTCGTGGGGGGCCAAGGTCACCGGCGTGACGGTCCACTTCGTGGACGAGGAGGTGGACCATGGGCCGATCGTCTCGCAGCAGGCGGTCGAGGTGCGGGACGACGACGACTGGGACTCGCTCGAGTCGCGGATCCACCAAGCCGAGCACCGGCTGTTCCCCGCGGCGGTCCGGGCCCTGGTGGAGGGACGGTTGAAGGTGGAGGGCCGCGTCGTGCACGTGTTGGAGGGATCCGGTGAGTGACGTCCGCCCCATTCGACGTGCACTGCTCGCCGTGTACGACAAGTCGGGCCTGGTGGAGCTGGCCACGGAGCTGTCGGCGCTCGGCGTGGCCCTGGTGTCGTCGGGCGGGACCGCCGGGGCGCTCCGCGACGCCGGGCTGGCGGTGACGCCGGTCGAGGAGGTGACGGGCTTCCCGGAGATGCTTGGTGGCCGGGTGAAAACCCTCCACCCCAAGATCCACGGCGGCATCCTGGCCGACCGGCGCAATCCCGAGCACGACGAAGAGCTCCGCGAACACGGGATCGAGCCGTTCGACCTGGTGGTCGTGAACCTGTACCCGTTCCGTGAGACCGTCGCGGGCGGTGCCACGGCCGACGAGGTCATCGAGAAGATCGACATCGGCGGCCCGGCCATGGTCCGTGCGGCCGCCAAGAACTTCGAGTCCGTAGGTGTGGTGGTGTCGCCCCGGCGCTACCCGGAGATCGTGGAGGAGCTCCGGAAGGCCGGGGGGCTCACCCGCGGGACGCGGCTCGCCCTCGCGGCGGAGGCGTTCGCGCACACGGCGGCCTACGACGCGGAGGTGGCCGGGTGGTTCGCCCTCCACGAGGACGTGCTCCCGGACTTCGTGGGCCTCGCGCTTCGGAAGTTGAGCGACCTGCGGTACGGGGAGAAC
>DASWJF010000240.1:0-5107 GCA_036397275.1 Actinomycetota bacterium | reverse complement strand
CCCTCCTTGCGCAGGTGGCGGGTGATCGTCCCCCGCTGAACGAACTCCAGGCGGGGGACCAGGATCCGGAGCCGCGAGCCGGTCTTCGTCGATGCCATCGGACGCCCCTCTCGTGCGACTGGCCGACGCATCGTATCGGGCGACGCCCGACGGAGGGAAGGGGGAACGGCCTAGGTCGTTGGTCCGTTTGCGAGGAGCGTGTTACGTGGAGAGCTCGGTCTCGCGGTTGGCCAGCGCCTTGCGCGCCGTGAGGAGATCGTCGATGCCGTCCATGGGAAGCGGCCTGGCGAAGTAGAAGCCCTGGCCCAGGTCACAGTGGAGGTCCAGGAGCTTCTCCAGCTGGTCGGCCCGCTCGATGCCCTCGGCCACCGGCCGGAGCTTCAGGATGGCGGCCAGCTCGATGATGGCCGCGGTGAGGGCGGATTCCTCGCCGCCCTCGCTCACGCCGTCCACGAAGGACTTGTCGACCTTCAGGATGTCCACGGGGAACCGGCGGATGTAGTTCAGCGACGAGTACCCGGTCCCGAAGTCGTCCACCGCGAGCTTCACCCCGAGCTCCTTCAGCTCGGTCAGCCGCTGGATGGACAGGTCCATGTCCCGCATCATCACGCTCTCGGTGATCTCCAGGATGAGGTTCCCGGCGTCCAGGCCCGTCTCCAGCAGGATCTCCGCGATCTCGCCCACCATCTCGGGGCGCTGGAGCTGCCGGGCCGACAGGTTCACCGCCATGTGGAGCGGGTTCGCTGGGAATCGCTCCCTGAGCTGCACGGCCTGGTGGCAGGCCTCCTCGAGCACCCACCTCCCGATGGGGACGATCAGGCTGGTCTCCTCGGCGAGGGGGATGAACTCCATCGGCGGGACCATGCCGCGCTCCGGGTGGTTCCACCGGAGCAGCGCCTCCAGGCCCGAGATCTCGGGTCTGGAGCTCGATGACGGGCTGGTAGTGCAGCACGAACTCGCCGTTGTCCACGGCCCGCTGGAGGTCGGCCTTGAGCTCCAGACGTCGCAGGGCGGTGTCGTGCATGGCCGGCTCGAACACCTGGTAGCGGCCCTTGCCGGCCTCCTTCGCCATGTACATCGCGACGTCAGCGTTTCGGAGCAGCTCGTCGGCACCCTTGGGACCACCCTCCAGGTCCGGCCGGGCGGTGGCGATGCCGATGCTTCCCCGGACGAACACCTCCTTGCGGCCCAGGTGGAACGGGCCCTCCAGCGCCGCCATGATCCGGGCGGCCACGTCGGCGGCCTCGACCCCGGCCCCGCCCGTCCCGGCGTCCTCGAGCAGGACGCCGAACTCGTCTCCCCCCAGCCGGGCCGCCGTGTCGGCGGCGCGCAGGCAGCTCTTGAGGCGCTCCCCGGCCTCCCGGAGCAGCTGGTCGCCTGCCGCGTGGCCGAGCGAGTCGTTGATGTTCTTGAAGTCGTCCAGGTCCATGAACAGGACCGACACCGGCCGGCCGTCGCGGGTCTGGCGCTCCAGGGCGTGCTCGACACGGTCCCGGAACAGGGCCCGGTTGGCCAGTTCCGTGAGGGGGTCGTGGAAGGCCTGGTGCTTGAGCTGCTCCTCGAAGGCCTTCCGCTCGCTCACGTCGCGGGTGTTGAGGACGATGCCCTTGACGTTCGGATCGTGGATCAGGTTCGTGCGCAGAGACTCGAAGTGGAGCCAGGAGTCGTCGCGGTGGCGGAGGCGGAACTCGGCGAGGCCTGGGCGGGTGTCGCCGTCGTGGCCGCCGCTCGTCAGGAACTGGAGCACCTGGGTCTTGTCGTCGGGATGGATCAGCGTCGCGAGCTTCGTGCCTTCGAGGTCGCCGGGCTCGTAGCCCAGCACACGATCCACCGACGGGCTGATGTAACGCATCGTGGAGTCGGCCTCGACCACCATGACCACGTCCGAGGAGTTTTGGACCAGCGAGGAGAACCGAGCCTCGCTCTGGCGGCGGAGCAGGTCCTCGGTGAGGGCGGCGCTGTCAAGCGCCAGGGCAACCTGGGAGGACAGGGCCTCGAGGCCGTCACAGGTCGAGCGGGGGAGCGCCGCCGGGCTCGCGAGAGATAGCAGCGCCTTCAGCTCGTCCTTCAGGAAGAGCGGCACCGTGAAGACGAACTGCGACCCGTCCGGCATGCCGAGCAACTGGCCGATCGCGCTCTCGGAGGCGGGGGCCTGGATCGAGCGGTGGGCCATGAGCCGCTTGCGCTTCCACTGCGGCAGGGCCGACAGGGCGACGACCGTGTCGGGAACCTCCTCCCGGACGTCCGATGCGGCCACGACGGTGAACTCCTGCCGACCATTCGTGTCGAGGTTCACCAGCAGGCGGGCGGCGGCGCTCTGGCCGGCCAGGGTGCGGGTTGCCTGCATCGTCGCCTGGTAGATGCCCTCGCGGTTGGTGGCCGTCACGAGCGCGGCACCGGCCTCCCGCAGGGCCTTCTCCCGCATGGCCGACTGCTCCTCCCGGTGGACCAGGCCCGCCATCCTGACCACCACCAGAAGGAACAGAGCCACGGATGCCCCGATCACGACCGGGAGGTCGACCGGGTAGCCCGTGATGAGCTGCATGATCTGCACGCCGGGCGCCATCAACGAGGCGCCGGCCAAAAGGCCCAGCCTGACGTCCGACAGTCTCCGCTCTTGCTCGGGCGCCCGATCGGACAGGCTACGCATCGAGGGGTGCAGCGCCGACGCGCCCCACAACAGGTAGAACGACGCCCACCCGGCCTCCAGGTAGCCGGACTGGTTGTACACGACGCCGGTCACGGAGATGTAGCTGTAGATGAAGTCGGTGACGAACAGCGCGAAGGCGGCGGTGGCCATCAGGTAGAAGGATGGCGCCCGCTTGCCCGCGCCAATGGCCAGCCGGATGACGACCGTGAGGAGCATGAGGTCCATGAACGGGTACGCCATGCTCACGACCTTCTGGATCAGGGTCGACTCAGCGTCGTGGGCGATCGGCGACATGAGGAACACCCACGAGATCGTGCCGATGCCGATGGCGACGATCAGCGAGTCGATCAGTCCCTTGCGGTCGCGGCCGGGGCTGCGCCGTCGCGAGATGAGCAGGATCCCCGCGATCAGGCACGGGTACACGGCCAGATAGGCGATGTCCCCGATCGATGGGAACGGCAGGTCTGTCCCGAAGAACTTGTCGTAGTTGTACGTGATGATGTCGCCGGCCACGAACAGCGTCTGGCCGAGGGCGAACAGGTACCAAGGGAGCCGGTGCTCGGGCTTGTTCCTCCCGACAGCCAGGACGATCGCGACCGGAGAGGACAGGGCGATGGCGTTGAACAGCGGTCCCACGCCGATGTACGGGACCAGTTTCCAGGCTAACGTGGCCAGGGCGCCCGCGAACAGGTAGAGCAACCATGCTCGGCGCTTCTTAGTGGATGAATCGGTAGCTCTGAATGGCTACCTTAGGAAAGCCGGGCTACCCTGGATCTCCCATCTTCCATCCCCCATCGAGCGATACCGTGTGCTGATGGCCGTCCTGGTCGGAACCAGCGGCTGGCAGTACGACGAGTGGCGGGGCCGGTTCTACCCGTCTGACCTGCCGAAACGAGCCTGGCTGGGGTACCTCGCCTCGCGGTTCCCGACGGTCGAGGTGAACAACTCCTTTTACCGGTTGCCCTCGGTCGAGACCTTCGCCCGGTGGCGGGAGGAGACCCCGGCGGGCTTCGTGGTGGCCGTGAAGGCTAGCCGGTACATCACTCACATCCGCAGGATGCGGGATTGCCGGGATCCGGTCGAGCTGCTGTGGAGCCGGACCCGCGAGCTGGGCCCCCGCCTGGGGCCGGTGCTGTTCCAGCTTCCGCCCCGGTTCCCAGCGGACCGCGAGCAGCTCCAGCGGTTCCTGCGCGTGCTGCCGTCCGGGATGCGTGCCGCGTTCGAGTTCCGCGACCCTTCGTGGTGGACCGAGGACTCGCTCCGGGCGCTCGATGATGCCGGCGCGGCCTTCGTGCTGCCCGACCGGCCGGGGGCGCGGGTCCCTCAGGTGGTCACGGGAGGGTGGGCGTACGTTCGGTTCCACCAGGGGCGGGAGCGGCAGCCCGGCTACACGATGGAGAAGCTCCGGCGGTGGGCGAAGCGGATCGCGGCCCTGCCCGCGGAGGACGTGTTCGTCTACTTCAACAACGACGCCGGGGGCGCGGCAGTCCGGGACGCCCTCACGCTGACGGCGCTGATGCCGGGAGCCAGGAGGGCCGGGTCGCCTCGTACGCGGCGACGGCGTCCGCGTGGCGAAGGGTGAGCCCGATGTCGTCGAGGCCCTCCAGCAGGCGCCACCGCGTGAACTGGTCGATCTCAAAGGAGGCCTGGACGCCGCCCCCGGCCACCGTGGTCGCCTCCAGGTCCACCGTGAACGACGTGGCCGGGTCGGCCAGGACCGCGTCCATCAGCGTCCGCACCGTTCCGGCCGGCAGCTCCACCGGCAGCAGCCCCACCTTCGTGCAGTTCGTGCGGAAGATGTCGGCGAACGACGGCGCGATGACCACCCGGAACCCCTGGTCCTCCAGGGCCCACACGGCGTGCTCCCGGCTGGACCCGCTCCCGAAGTTGGCCCCGGCCAGCAGGATCGTGGCCCCCTCGTAGCGAGGGTCGTTCAGCACGAACGCCGGGTCCTTCCGCCACTCGGCGAACAGGAACGGGCCGAACCCCGTGCGCTCGATCCGCTTCAGGTGCTCGGCGGGGACGATCTGGTCGGTGTCCACGTCGGAGCGGTCCAGGGGGAGGGCGGTGCCGGTGTGGGTCCGGAACGGCTGCACGCGGCTAGGCCCCCTTCGCCCCGGGGACGTCGATGCCGAGGTCGGCGGGGGTGCAGAACCGGCCGGCCATGGCGGTGGCCGCCGCAACGGCCGGGCTGACCAGGTGCGTCCGCCCGCCCCTGCCCTGGCGGCCCTCGAAGTTCCGGTTCGAGGTGGAGGCGCACCGCTCGCCCGGCGAGAGCTGGTCCGGGTTCATCCCCAGGCACATCGAGCAGCCGGCGTCTCGCCATTCGAACCCGGCGGCCCTGAACACCCGGTCGAGCTCCTCCCGCTCGGCCTGGGCCTTCACCAGCATCGAGCCGGGCACGACCATGGCCCGGAGGCCCTCCCTTACCCGGCGCCCCCGCACGACCTCGGCGGC
>DASWJF010000239.1:0-3444 GCA_036397275.1 Actinomycetota bacterium | reverse complement strand
GAGCAGGCCCTTCAGGTCCCCCGAGTACACGATGTGCCCGCCGTCGTTCCCCGCGCCGGGCCCGATGTCCACGATGTGGTCGGAGGCCCGGATGGTGGCCTCGTCGTGCTCCACCACGATCAGCGTGTTGCCCAGGTCGCGTAGCCGGAGCAGCGTGTCGATCAGCCTCCGGTTGTCGCGCTGGTGCAGCCCGATGGACGGCTCGTCCAGGATGTACAGCACGCCGACCAGGCCGCTGCCGATCTGGGTGGCCAGCCGGATCCGCTGGGCCTCACCCCCCGCCAGGGTGGCCGAGGCCCGGGCGAGGGTCAGGTAGTCGAGCCCCACGTCCACCAGGAACCCCAGGCGGGACCTGATCTCCTTGACCAGCCGCTCGGCGATCATCCGCTCCCGCTCCGACAACTCCACCTCGTCGAAGAAGCCGAGCGTGTCTCGGATCGACAGCGCGGTGAGCCGGGCGATGGTGACCCCCCCGACGGTCACCGCCAGGCTCTCCGGACGAAGGCGCGCGCCTCCGCAGGCCCGGCACGGGATCTCCCGCATGAACTGCTCGAGGCGCTCCCTCTGGCTGTCGGAGTCGGTCTCGGCGTACCGCCGGTCCACCGCGGGAATCACGCCGTCGTACGTCGTCCAGTAGGAGCGGGTCCGCCCGTACCGGTTCTTGTACCGGACGTAGATCTCCTCGTCCGAACCGTACAGGACGATGTCCCGAGCCTTCTTCCCGAGCCTCTTCCACGGGGTGGTGGTGGCGAACCCGTGGCTCTCGGCCACCGATTCGAGCACCCGGTACCAGTACTCGAGGCGGGTTCCGGCCCACGGCGCGATGGCTCCCTCGTCGATCGAGAGGTCGGGGTCGGGCACCACCAGCTCCGCGTCCACCTCCAGGCGGATGCCGAGGCCGTCGCACGTTTGACACGCCCCGTACGGGGAGTTGAACGAGAAGTTCCGGGGCTGGAGCTCGTCGAAGGAGATGCCGTCGAACGTGCAGGCCAGGTTCTGGGAGAAGGTCTGGACGTCGTCCTTCCCGTCGGGGGTCTGCACGGCGATGGCCGCGATGCCCTCGGTGAGCTGAAGGGCCGTCTCGATGGAGTCGGCCACCCGCCGGCGGATGTCGGGCCGGGCGACCAGGCGGTCCACCACGACCTCGATGGTGTGCTTGTAGTAGCGGTCGAGCCGGATGGGCTCCGACAGGTCCCGGACCTCGCCGTCGATCCGGGCACGGGGGAACCCCCGCCGGGCCAGGTCGCCGAGGAGCTTCTCGTACTCGCCCTTCCGCCCCCGGACCACGGGGGCCAGGACCTGGAACCGGGTGCCCTCGGGGAGCTGCATGACCTGGTCGACGATCTGCTCCGGGGTCTGCCGGCCGATGGGCCGGCCACACTTGGGACAGTGCGGATGGCCGATCCGGGCGTACAGCACCCGGAGGTAGTCGTAGATCTCGGTGATGGTCCCCACGGTGGACCGGGGGTTCTTGGAGGTGGACTTCTGGTCGATGGAGATGGCCGGAGAGAGCCCCTCGATGAAGTCCACGTCCGGCTTCTCCATCTGGCCGAGGAACTGGCGGGCGTAGGCCGACAGCGACTCCACGTAGCGCCGCTGGCCCTCGGCGTAGATGGTGTCGAAGGCCAGGGAGCTCTTCCCGGAGCCGGACAGGCCCGTGAACACGATGAGCTGGTCTCGGGGAAGCTCCAGCGTGATGTTCCTGAGGTTGTGCTCACGGGCGCCGTGGATGACGAGCCTGTCGGTACCCACGGGGAGATTGTAGTGGCGCCTCCGACCACGGTCCGGGGCACCCTCGAGGGCCGGTTCATCCACGATCGCCCCGCGCTATCGTGCGCCGGATGAGCGCCGCACCCCGGCCGGCGTCGCAGGCGGTCCCGTTCCGCGAGGCGTTGCGGTTCTGGGTAAAGCTCGGGTTCATCAACTTCGGCGGGCCGACCGGCCAGATCGCGATCATGCACCACGAGCTGGTCGAGAAGCGCCACTGGATCGGTGAGCAGCAGTTCCTGCACGCGCTGAACTTCGCGATGCTGCTGCCGGGGCCGGAGGCGCATCAGCTCGCGATCTACGTCGGGTGGCTCCTGAACGGCGGGCCCGGCGCGATCGCCGCCGGGCTCTTCTTCCTCCTGCCGGCGTTCTTCCTGATGGTCGTCCTGTCCTGCCTCTACGCGGCGCACGGCGACGTCTCGTGGGTCTCGGCCATCTTCGACGGGCTGGCCTGGGGCGTCGTCGGCATCGTGGCCGCGGCGCTCGTGCGGATCGCCGGGCGAGCCCTGAAGACCGGTCTGATGCTCGCCGTCGCCGCCGCGGCGTTCCTGGCGCTCTATGTGTTCGCCGTGCCGTTCCCGTTCGTGCTGCTCGGCGCCGGGGCCATCGGCCTGGTCGGAGGCACAAGGCTGACACGGGCGCGCCCGGTCCCCGAACAAAGGGAGCCCGACGCTGCCGCCGCTGCCGGACCCGAGCGCGTCCGGCCGACGTGGCCTCGGGCCGCACGCGTCCTGGGCGTCGGCCTGGCCGTGTGGCTCGGTCCGCTCGCCCTGATCGGGCTGGCCGCCGGACCCGGCAGCGTCCTCGCCGACGAGGCCCTGTTCTTCGGCTTCATGGCGCTCGTCACGTTCGGCGGCGCGTATGCCGTGCTCGCCTACGTCAACCAGGCGGCCGTGATGAGGTTCGGCTGGCTCACCGCCGGCGAGATGGCCGTCGGCCTCAGCCTGTCCGAGACCACGCCCGGACCGCTCATCCTCGTCGTCGTGTTCGTGGGGTTCGTCGCGGCGTACCGCTCCCCAGGCGGCCTCGACCCCGTGACGGCCGGCATCGCCGGGAGCCTGGTGACGGCGTGGGCGACGTTCGTCCCGAGCTTCCTGTGGATCTTCCTGGGCGCGCCTTCCGTCGAGCGGCTCCGCGGCAACGTCCGCCTGTCGGCGGCGCTGTCCACGATCACCGCGGGCGTGGTGGGGGTCGTGCTGAGCCTCGCGGTCCTGTTCGCCGTCAACGTCCTGTTCGACGAGGTCCGCACGGCCCGGTTCCTCGGCCACGACGTCACGGTCCCGGACCTGGGGACCGTCGACCCCATCGCCCTCGCCGCGGCCGCGGCGGGGTTCATCGCGCTGTGGCGGTTCCGGGTCAGCGTCGTGTGGGTGGTCCTCGCGGCCGGCGCGGCGGGCTGGATCCGGTGGCTCGTGGGGTAGGCTGGCGGACGTGACCGAGCGCGCCGAGCTGGAGCGGCTCCCCTCCGCCGAGCTGCACGACCGGGCCACCCGGCTGGCCTGGCGCCGGCTGGACGTGGGGTTCCTGTGGGATCTGCTCAAGACCATCCCCGAGGCCCGCGCGGCCATGGGGGACGAGGAGCGGAGCGAGACCGACATCATGCGGCCCCTGGCGCTGCTGAACGACGTCATCGACGCGGACCGGGGGGACCTGGCGGACGCCCTTCGGCCCCTGTAC
>DASWJF010000238.1:0-3064 GCA_036397275.1 Actinomycetota bacterium | reverse complement strand
CCTTCCGTCCGGACCTTCTCGTGCAGGCGGAGGATGCCGTACATCAGCATCTCGGGCTTCGGCGGGCAGCCCGGCACGTAGATGTCCACGGGCACGATCGTGTCGACCCCCTGCACCACCGCGTAGTTGGTGAACATGCCGCCGGCCGAGGCGCACACGCCCATCGAGATGACCCACTTGGGCTCGGGCATCTGGTCGTAGACGGTGCGGAGGACCGGGGCCATCTTTTGCGACACCCGCCCGGCCACGATCATCAGGTCGGCCTGGCGGGGCGAGGCCCGGAACAGCTCCATCCCCCATCGCGCCAGGTCGTAGTCGCCGGCGCCCGCCGCCATCATCTCGATCGCGCAGCAGGCCAGGCCGAACGTCACCGGCCACATCGACTGCTTGCGGGCCCATCGCACCCCCTTGTCCATGGAGGTAAGCAGGATGCCTCGCCGGACCTCCTCCTCGAGGGCGTCGCCCTCGCCCCGGCCGGGGTGCAGGCCCTCCAAACGCTCAACCGGCACGGACGGCCTCTCGCGCCTCGGGGGCCTCCGCCGGCTGCTCGCGGACCGGTCGCCTCGGCGGCTCCCTCCAGTCCAGGCCCCCGCTCTTCCAGACGTAGACGTAGGCCACGAACACCAGGCCGATGAACACCGCCATCTCCACCAGCCCGAACAGGCCGAGCTGGCGGAAGCCCACGGCCCACGGGAACAGGAAGATGGTCTCGATGTCGAAGATGATGAACAACATCGCGACCACGTAGAACTTCACGGGGAACCGCTCACCGGCGGGCAGCCGCTCCGGCTCGATCCCGCACTCGTAGGGGGCAAGCTTCGCCGGCGTCGGGCGGTGCGGCCGTAGCAGGGCGGAAGCCGCCAGCGATCCCGCGGCGAACACGACGGCCAGGGCCGCGAGGACCACGATCGGCAGGTACTCGGAGAGCGTCCCGGTCACCTCCTCACGACGCCCGGGCCAGCCGAACCATCGCGTCCATCAGCCGGTCCTGGGCATCGCCCTTCCTTCCGTCGGTGAGGTTGCCCATGAAGCGCAGCGCGAACCGCATCAGCCACTCCTGGGGAAGCCCGTAGTCGGTGAACGTCCGCATCACGGTGGGGTTCCCGATCAACCGCACCCAGTTCCGCGCGACGTGGAAGTACCGGCCGTAGCGCTCCCGCAGCACCGTGGGGTACAGGTGCGCCAGCCCCGGGCGGCCAGTGACCAGGGCGTCGTGGATGAGTTCGGCGGCGATCTCGCCCGATTCGATGGCGTACGCGATGCCCTCCCCGTTGAACGGGTTCACCGCGCCGGCCGCGTCCCCCACCGCCAGCAGCCCGGGGACGGCCTGGGGCACCCGGTTGAACCCCATGGGGATGGGACCGGAGAGCACCCGGCCCTCGGCCGTGTCCTCGCCCACGTTCCGGTCGGCGGGCAGCATCCGGGCGAACGTGTCGAACACCCGAAGGGCCGAGACGTTCTTGAAGTTCTTGAACGTGTTCAGCAGGCCCGCCCCGAGATTCACGCGCCCATCGGACAGGGGGAACAGCCAGCCGTAGCCCGGCATCAGGGCGTCGCCGTCCCACAGGTCGAACCACACCTCGAGCCATGGCCCCGGACGGCTGTCGATGCGGTAGTAACGGCGGGCCGCGATCCCCAGCGGCCGGGACGCGTCCCGCCTCACGCCGGCCTGCCCGGCGAACCTGGAGGACGCCCCGTCGGCCGCGACCACGAACCGGGCCCGGACCGGGGTGGGCTCGCCGTCCCCGTCCTCGACGCTTCGGATCTTCGCCCCCGCCACCCATCCGGCATCATCGAACGCCGGCGAGACGGCTTCCGTCCGCTCCAGCAGGGCGGCGCCGGCCTTCTCGGCCCGGCGAGCCAGGAGCTCGTCGAAGTCCATCCGGGTGCGGACCAGGCCGTAGTCCGGGTAGTCGGCCAGGACCGGCCAGGGGAGCTCCAGCGTGACCTTGCGGGAATGGATCCGAAGGCCGTCCACCCGCTCGAACCCGGGATCGTCCGGGTCGATGCCCATCCCGAGGATGGCGTTCACCCCGCGGGGCGTGAGCCCGTCCCCGCACACCTTCTCCCTGGGGAAGGCGGACCGCTCCACGAGCAGGACGTCGATCCCGTGCCGGGCCAGGTGATAGGCGGTGGCCGAACCACCGGGGCCGGCCCCCACCACGAGCACGTCGACCTCGCGTGTCGCCTTCGCCGGGCTCGCCACCACGGTCCTGTCCCCCACCGCTTGTGAATTTCTTCACAAACCCTAACGGATTTCTTGTGAAGATGTTCACGAGAGCCTAGACCCGGTCTCCGGACGGGGCAACGGGCCCGGACTACCCCCTCGCGTGGTCCCAGCTCATCAAGCGGTTCGGGACCACCCGCAGGAAGGCCAAGCCCTCGACCTCCTCGGTGAACCGGCCGAACCCGTCTCCGCCGAGGAGCGCACGGTACTTCTCGTGCCAGGCCGAGATGGCCCTTCGAAGCGACGGGTGGTCTGCGGGGAGCAGCTCGGCCCGGCCCTCCACCACCACGCCCGCCAGCTCCACCCAGCTCCTGCCGACGTCGATGGCGATCGAGACCCGGGGGTCGGCGGCAGCGTTGCTCCACGTGCGGCCGGGCCTTCGGGTCGAGACGTAGAGGGCGTCCTCCGCCCACACGAACCACAGCGGAACGACGTGGGGGGCGCCGTCGGGTCCCACGGTCGCCACGCTCGCCACGGGGAGGACCGAGAACATCTTGCGCGCGATCGCCAGGTCCATTACTGGTCCACCCTTCCCGCGCGAGGTTCCAAGGAATGGCCTCTCAGTGGGTGCATGCTCTGGGCATCCGGTGGCCGGCGGGGGAAGGGCCAAGTGCCATCGCCCCTCGAGGGCCAGGCTGATACCGCCGCCCCCGCCGGCTCCCGGGAGCGCAGAGCGGCAATGGGAAGACGCGCCTCGAGCGCCAGTCGGTAATGAACCGCGACGCGCTTCCGCCACCGGGTAGGCCCCCCGATCGGAAGGAGGTCTGATGTTCGTCGGCATCGACTGGGCGGCGGAGTCCCACGACATCTGCGTGGTCGACTCGGCCGGCAAGATCC
>DASWJF010000237.1:0-22055 GCA_036397275.1 Actinomycetota bacterium | reverse complement strand
GACGGAAGCACGGGACCGGATGGAGGTCGCATCGGGGCGGGAGCCCACCGACGACGAGTGGCGCGACCTCCTGTTCGCCTGGACCGTCGCGGCCCGGGTGAAGTCGAACGCCATCGTGTTCGCCAGGGACCGGGCCACGGTGGGCATCGGGGCCGGCCAGATGTCGCGGGTGGACGCGTCCTGGTTGGCCGTGCGGAAGGCGGGGGACCGGGCCAAGGGCGCGGTGATGGCGAGCGACGCGTTCTTCCCCTTCCCCGACGCGGTGGAGGTGGCCGCGGAGGCCGGTGTCACGGCGGTGATCCATCCCGGAGGCTCGGTCCGCGACGGGGACGTGCTCGCGGCCGCCGAAGCTCGGGGGATGGCCGTCGTCCTGACCGGCCGCCGGCACTTCCGCCATTGAACCCTCCTCGTGAACACCGTCACGGCGGCCGAGCTCCTGGCCGGCCGGTGAGCCGGACCGGCAACCGCCTCGAGCGGGTCATCCGCTCCGGCAGGTTCTGCGTGACCGCGGAGGTGGTGCCCCCCCGCACCGCGGATCCGAGCAGCCTCGAGGCCCAGGCTCGGGAGCTGGTCGGCTACGCAGACGCCGTGAACGTCACCGACAACCCGGCCTCGAACGCCCACATGTCCCCCCTGGCCGGCGCGGCCACGGTGGCCCGGGCCGGCCTCGAACCGATCCTCCAGCTCACCTGCCGGGACCGGAACCGGCTGGCCCTCACCGCCGACCTCCTGGGGGGCTGGGCCCTGGGGGCGCGTGGCGTGCTGTGCCTGTCGGGCGACCCGGCCACCAGAGGCGATCACCCGGACGCGAAGGAGGTCTTCGACCTCACCGTGACCGAGCTGGTCCGGCTGGCCGCGAGCCTCCGTGACGAGGGCCGCTTGCTCTCCGGGGCCGTGATCGACCCGCCGCCCCGGTACCTGGTCGGGGTGGCCGACCTTCCGCTCGTCCCGAACTACGACGTCGGGCGCCTGGAGGCGAAGATCGACGCGGGGGCGGACTTCGTGCAGACGCAGATCGTCTACGACCTCGATGCGTTCGGTGCCTGGGCCGACGCCCTGGGGGCTCGCGGGGTCCTGGAACGGGTGGCAGTGATCGCCGGCGTGGCGCCCCTTCGAAGCGCCAAGCAGGCGCGGTTCATGTCCTCGCTCCCCGGGGTGAGCGTGCCGGACGGGCTCAGACGGGCCCTGGAGGAGGCCGGTCTGCACGCCGAGGCCGAGGGAACTCGCCTGGCCGTCGAGATGGTGAACGGGCTCCAGAAGATCCCAGGGATCGCCGGCGTCCATCTCATGGGGTTGGGGAACGAGCGCGCGGTCCGGCACGTGGTCGAGGACGCCGGGCTGTTGCCACGGCCCGTGGGCGCTGCCTAGATCCCGCGCTTCGAGAAGGAGGAGGTGATGGTCGAGCTACCGATGAGGACCCCTTGAGACGCGTGTGCGGTCATGGGAAACGGGGTCGCGGCGGGTTTGATCGCAACTCTCTGTCGCGGTAAGGATTGACCAGTGAGGTTGAAGGGGGGGGCCGCATGGTCGCTCAGAATGACACTGGCGGGGGTGCTGCTGTTGCGGTCGTCTTGCTCATTCTCATCGGGATCGCCTTTTGCTTCATTCCCACCATCGTCGGAGTGATTCGGAAGGTGCCAAACCTCGGCTCGATCATCGTCATCAATATCTTCTTGGGTTGGTCACTGATCGGGTGGGTGGTCGCTCTGGCCATGGCCGCTCGAACAGTGCCGGCGTCAGGCACACAGGTGATCATCCAGCAGCCGCCGGCGCCTCCTCAGGGGCCGCAGCAGCCTGGGCCGATGCCCCCGCCTCCGGCGCAGGGGGCCCGGACCACCTTCCGGCCCAGACTAGCGGTTTGTGCGTTAGTGGTACTGGGGATCGTCCCCGCGGGGATGAGCCGCAGCCTGGCGCCGGCCGCTAGCCGCGCTGGTCGATGGGGACGTAGGCCTGGTCCCGGGGGCCCACGTACTCGGACTCCGGCCTGATCAGGCGGTTGTCCGCGTACTGCTCGCGGACGTGCGCGGTCCACCCGGACATGCGCGCCAGCGCGAACACCGGCGTCATGAGGTCGGTCGGGATTCCCAGGTAGTGGTAGACGCTCGCCGCGTAGAAGTCCACGTTCGGATGGAGGCCCTTCTCGCCCGCGACCACCCGCTCGATCTCGGCCGAGATCTCGAACCACCGGGGGTCGCCCTTTCGCTCGCCGAGCTCCTGAGACAGCCGGCGGAGGTGCGTGGCCCGAGGGTCCTCGGTCTTGTAGACGCGATGGCCGAACCCCATGATCCGCTCCCGCCGGGCCAGCTTGTCCTTCACGTACTTCTCACCATGGGCCGGGTCGCCCACCTCCTCCAGCATCTTCATGGACTCCTCGTTCGCCCCTCCGTGCAGTGGACCCTTGAGCGCAGCGATGGCCCCGGTGATGGCCGAGAACATGTCGGCAAGGGTCGAGGCGATGACCCGGGCCGTGAACGTCGAGGCGTTCATGGTGTGGTCGGCGTACAGGATCAGCGTGGTGTCCAAGGCGGCCGCGTCCTCCTGGTCCGGCTCCTCGCCCGAGAGCATGTACAGGAAGTTCGCGGCGTGGGGGAGCTTCGGGTTGGGCGGCACGGCCTCCTGGTCCGTCCGCATCCGGTGGTACAGCGCGATCAGGGTGGGCGTCTTGGCGATGAGCCGCATGGCCTTTCGCTCGTTCGCCTCCGGCGTGTCCTCCCACCCGTCGGGGTCGTAGGCCGAGGCCGCCGAGACGCCCGTCCGGAGCATGGACATCGGGGAGGTCTGCTGGGCGAGGGTCGGCATCATGCCGGCCAGGAACGGCGAGACCTCCCGCTCGGCCACCAGCCGGTCGGAGAGCTCGTCGAGCTCCGCTTCGGTGGGGAGGCGGAGGGAGTGCAGGAGGTACACCACCTCCTCGAACGTCGAGCTCGTCGCCAGGTCGTGGACGTCGAAGCCCACGTACCACAGGCGCCCGAGCTTCCCGTCCACGTCGGACAGCCGGGTCTCGGCGGCGATGACCTCTTCGAGCCCCTTCTGGGTCACGGCGTGCTCCGATCCTGAGTCGCTGTTCAAGCGGCGACGATCTCGTTCGGACCCAGGGTACCGCGACCAGCGGACACAGGGGCGCATCACCGGCGGGGTTGGGTCTGCCGTTCCGGCCGCTGGGAGAATGGGGGGCGGCCGGGGCCCGCCGGCCCAGGCGAGCCAGAGCGAGGAGTGGAGATGGTCGCACACCGAGTCACGTTCATCCCGGGCGACGGCGTGGGACCCGAGCTGTCGGAGGCCACCCGCCGGGTCCTGGAGGCCACCGGGGTGGGGTTCGCGTGGGACGTCCAGCAGGCCGGAGCCGACGTGGTGGAGGAGCACGGCACGCCCCTGCCCGAGCCGGTCCTCGCGTCGATCCGCCGGAACGGGGTGGCCATCAAGGGGCCCATCACCACCCCGGTGGGGAGCGGGTTTCGAAGCGTGAACGTCGCGCTTCGCAAGGAGCTCGACCTGTACGCGTGCCTTCGGCCGTGCAAGTGGTACCGGGGCGTACGCTCGAGATACGAGGGCGTGGACGTGGTCATCGTCCGCGAGAACCACGAGGACCTGTACGCGGGGATCGAGTTCGAACAGGGCTCGCCGGGTGCCAGGGACCTGATCGAGTTCATCGCCGAGAAGACCGGAACGCGCATCCGCGACGACGCCGGCATCTCGATCAAGGCCATCTCGGTGTGGGGCACCGAGCGGATCGTCCGGTTCGCCTTCGAGTATGCGAGGAGCTGCGGCCGGAAGAAGGTCACCGCCGTGCACAAGGCGAACATCATGAAGTTCTCCGATGGTCTGTTCCTGGAGACCGCGCGACGGGTGGCCGAGGGCTACCCGGACGTCGAGTTCGAGGACCGGATCGTGGACAACCTCACGATGCAGCTCGTGCAGCGGCCGGAGGAATACGACGTGCTGGTCCTGCCCAACCTGTACGGCGACATCGTCTCGGACCTGTGCGCCGGGCTGGTCGGCGGCCTGGGCGTGGCACCGGGGGGGAACATCGGCGACGAGGCGGCCGTGTTCGAGGCCACCCACGGGAGCGCACCCAAGTACAAGGGGATGAACAAGGTGAACCCCATGGCCATGATGCTCTCCGGCGTGCTGATGCTTCGGCATCTCGAGGAGACCGAGGCGGCCGACCGGCTGGAGGCCGCCATCGCCGGCGTCATCGCCGAAGGCAGGTCGGTGACCTACGACATGAAGCCGACCCGGGACGACCCCACGGCCGTCGGCACGTCCCAGGTGGCGGATGCGGTGATCGAGAAGCTGAACGCCTAGACGAGTCAAGGAGACCGGCATGCGCGTGACCGTCGTGGGAAGCGGGTTCGTCGGGCAGACTACCGCGATGCGGCTGGCCCAAAAGGGGCTTGCCGAGGTGGTGCTGATCGACATCATCGAGGGACTGCCCCAGGGCTTGGCCCTCGACATCAGGGAATCATCGCCGATCGAGGGCTTCGAGCCGAACGTGACCGGCACGAACGACTACGCTGACACCGCCGGCTCCGACGTCGTGATCGTGACGGCCGGGTTTCCCCGCCAGCCGGGCATGAGCCGGATGGACCTGCTCGGCAAAAACGCCGGGATCGTCCGGGAGGTCGTGGAGAAGGTGACCCCCGGGTCGTCGAACGCCATCATCATCGTCGTCACGAACCCGCTCGACGAGATGACCTATCTCGCCTCCCAGGTCTCGGGGTTCCCGAAGGAACGGGTGGTGGGGATGGCCGGCGTGCTCGACTCGGCCCGTCTCCGGTACTTCATCGCCGAGGAGCTGGGGGTCTCGCCGCTCGCGGTGGAGGCCATGACCCTCGGCTCCCACGGCGAGTCCATGGTGCCGCTCCCTCGCCACGCCACGGTGGCCGGAAGGCCCCTGGCCGAGCTGGTGGACCAGGCCACACTGGAGCGGCTGTATCAGCGCACCCGCGACGCGGGAGCCGAGATCGTGGCCCTGCTCAAGAAGGGGAGCGCCTACTACGCGCCGTCGGCGGCCATCGCTCGGATGGTCGAGGCCATCGCCCGAAACATGGAGGAGCTGCTCCCGGTGTGCGCGTGGTGCACCGGCCAGTACGGGATCGCCGACGTGTACGTGGGCGTGCCGGTCCGCCTGTCGCCTTCGGGCGTCGCGGAGATCGTCGAGCTCGAACTGAACGGGGAAGAGCTTGAGGCGCTTCGAGCCGCCGCCGAGGGCATTCGCGCCAAGTGCGCGGATCTTTCGAAGCTCTAGCCCTCCGGAGCTCTAGCCGTCCGGGGCGAAGCCGGAGCCCGGTCGCCCCTGGCTGGTGGCCCAGGCCAGGCTGAGCGCCCCGCCCAGGCCGCCGAGCAGCCCCCCGGCGATCACCAGATAGACGCCGGCCTCCAGCGAGACTTGGAATCGCAGGTCGAACGCGACCTCGATCTCGTCCCGGACCTGGTCGAGCGGGAGTCCGCGCCTCGCCGCCTCCTCCATGGCGATGCGGTCCCGCTGGTCCGGGGCGGTGAACCTTCGTTCTGCGTTCAGCGCGACCGCGGCCGCCAGCGCGGAGGCGACCAGGCCGAGCACGAGGATGGCGATGGCGACCGCGCGCCGGGCCGGCTGCGTTGCCAGCAGCCGCATCACGATCATCCCCACCAGCACGGCCACGCCGATGGCCAGCGTGAGGATGCCCTCCCAGATGTCGACGCCCCGTGTGGGCGTGTCGAACGGGCTGACGGTGGCCCAGTCCGTGAGCGAGCCGAGCCCGATCAGCACCCCGCCGAGGGCGAGGGCGAGGAAGCCGCCGAGCCGGAGCCTGGTGGGGCGGGCTGCGGAGAGGATCTCTGGACCTTTGGCACCCATGGCCGAGTGCAGTGTGACATCCGGCCGGCGCGCTTGGAAGCAACCGCGATACGATGTCCCGCGCCGTGGCAGGGTTCTTCAGGCTCGTCGCGCGACACACCCGCAACTTCTTCACGAACTGGCGCGTGTGCGACGCACCGTTCGCCACGAAGCTCGGTCTCACCGTCCGCAACCGGACCCGGGCGCTGTTCTCGAAGGCCCAGTGCTGCGGCCACCCCGGGCAACCCGGCTGCTGAGAGCTCCTCCCGGGCCCCGGTCGGGGCCCCCAGGAGCACGGGCCGAGCTGAGGGCCTTACCGCTTCGTGCGCTTCGAGGGCAGGATCTTCGCCGCGCCTCCGCTCGGCGAGAAGATCGTCTCGTGGCCGTCCGCCCACCGCACCCGGTAACGGACCGCCACCTCCCCCTTGAGGACCTCCAGGATCTCGCCCTCGCGGGTCGGCTGGCCCACGGACTCGGACTCGACCACGATCCTGTCTCCGGTCTTCCCGGCCATAGCGGAACCTCCGTCGCGACTGGTCTCCCTATTGTTGTAGCGCGGCCGTCAACCGGAGGCTACCCCGAACGGCCCGGTCCCCGCAGGGCCTCCGCCACCGCCTGGGCCATCTCGGCCGTGGAGGCCGTCCCACCCAGATCCCGGGTCCGGACCTCCCCCGCCCCCAGCAGCCGGTCCACGGCCGCCTCCACGGCGTGGGCGGCCTGGGGCTCGCCCAGGTGACGGAGCATCATGGCTCCCGACAGGATCATGGCCACCGGGTTCGCGATGCCCTTGCCGGCGATGTCGGGGGCGCTCCCGTGGACCGGTTCGAACACCGCGTACTCCCAGCCAAGGTTGGCCCCCGCGGCCAGGCCCAACCCCCCGACCAGGCCGGCGCACAGGTCCGACAGGATGTCGCCGTACAGGTTCGGGAGCAGGAGCACGTCGAAGTCCTCGGGTGAGCGAGTGAGGCGCATCGAGAGCTGGTCGATCTGCATCTCGCGGGGCTCGACGTGCCGGTTCGCCGCGGCTTCCTCCAGGAAGACCTCCAGGAACAGCCCGTCCGAGAACCACATGATGTTGGCCTTGTGGCCGAGGGTGACCGACCGCCGTCGGTTGGCCCGGGCGAAGTCGAAGGCGAACCGCACGATGCGCCGGGCCCCGGTCACCGAGATCGGCTTCACCGTGACGCCGGCGTCCTCCCGGAGCTCATGCCCGAGCCGGCGGAGCTGGTCCCGGAGGGCCGCCGTGGCCGGCGTTCCGCGCTCGAACTCGATCCCGGCGTACAGGTCCTCCGTGTTCTCTCGGATCACCACGAGGTCCACCCCGGGGAACCGCGTGGGAACGCCTGGGAGCGACCGGGAGGGGCGGACCGCGGCGAACAGGTCGAGCTCGTGTCGGAGGGCCACGTTCACGCTCCGGAACCCTGGGCCCACCGGCGTGGTCAAAGGCCCCTTCAGCGCAACCCGGGACCGACGGATCGAGTTCAGGACCCGGCCAGGGAGGGTCGTGCCCTCGCGCTCCAGGGCGGCCGCCCCGGCCTCCTCGACGATCCACTCCAGCCCGACCCCGGTGGCTTCGAGCACGTGCCGGGTGGCCTCCGAGACCTCGGGACCGATGCCGTCGCCGGGAATCAGGGTCACGACGTGCGCCACGGCCGAACCTTACCGAACGATCCGCCCCGGCCCGCGGCCCGTACACCCATGGACGACGGAGGAGGTTCGCGCATGCGTCGGTTCGTTTCGTTCGTCCTGGCGGCGGTCCTGGCCCTGATGGTGGCCGGCCCGGCGGAGGCCGCCACCGTGGACATCTCCATCGTCAGCACCACGGTCGGCTTCGACCCCAAGACGGCGACCGGGGCCTTCGGAGACACGTTCCGGTGGACGAACGACGACGCCCTCAACCACACGACCACGCAGGACTCGCCCCTCGCCCTGTGGGACTCCGGGACCATGGGCGCCGGTGACACCTTCGCCACTACGATCGACTCCGCGGGCTCCTACCCCTACCAGTGCGCCATTCACCCCGTCTCGATGACGGGGGTGGTGAAGGTCCCCCTCCGGGTCGATCCGACGTCGGGAGCGGTGGGCACGGCGTTCAAGGTGTCCGTGGCAGCCGTGGGTGCGCCCGACGGGTTCGTCTACGACGTGCAGCGGAGGATGGGGAGCGGCGACTGGAGCATCTGGAAGCGGGGCATCACCACAAGGTCGGCCACGTTCAGGCCGTCGTCGGCGGGGACGTGGTCGTTCCGGTCGCGCCTGCGCGAGACGGGCGGGGGAAAGAGCGGGTGGTCCCCGCCCAGGTCGATCTCGGTCACGTCGGGGTACTGAGGGCAGCTAGACGCGAAGCAGGACCCACGCCGAGACCGCCGTGCCGGCGATCGCGGTCCCGTAGCACCCCACGGCGACGAGCCGCTTCCAGCGCACGATCCCGAACTGGTGGTAGATGGCGAACCGGAACCGGTGGGCCCAGTGGTACAGGGGGAGCGCGACCAGGGCCCACAGGTACAGCTTCACCAGCGGGAGCTGGACCAGGTGGAGGACCCGCTCGTACGAGAGCGCTTCGCTCGGCAGCCACCCCGCGGCGAACGCGATCCCGAGGATGCCCACGTGGACCGGGACGAGGAGCGCGGCCACGAACCCTCCGGCCGAGAACAGCGACCAGAAGATGGGGTCGGGATGAAGCAGCAACCGCATGAGCCGGTGGGCGCGCGAACGCACGGGCTGCTCGCGCCGCTTCACCTCCCTGGCATCAGACTCGTCCAGGATGGTCCCCAGCGACTGCTCCTCGACCCGCGGTTCGTCCATGGCTAGAACCAGACGTGAAAGTACGCGACGATCCCGGACGCCACGATCCAGGCCACGACGAGCCCGGCGATCGACGCGCCCTCGGGCAGCACGGTCCGGCCGACGCGGATCCTCTGGATGTGGGCGGTGAGGCGGAACCACGTCGCCATGTGGTACAGCACCGCCACGAGGATGACCGCGAACAGGGCGACCACCCCGGGGAGCTTCAGCCACCGGAGGTACGCGTCGTAGGCCTCCCGCCCCCGGGACAGGGCGAACAGGAACAGCAGCAGGAGCGCCGAGAACGCCGCCACGAACATCGACGTGATCTCCCTGGCCGCGAACCGCCGGTACGGGCCCGTCTCGAGCCACCAGCTCCGCGGGTAGATCTGCACATAGACCGGGTACCGGGGCCGCGCTCCCGCGCTCACGTCTGCCCCCGGAACGGCAGCAGCACCGACAGCATCGTGTCGGTGGTCGTCGCCACCTTCTCGCGCTGGATCGCGGCGGACGGGTCGACGTGCTTCGGACAGACCACCGTGCACTCCCCGACGAACGTGCAGTCCCAGATGCCCCAGTCCACCCCCAGGACCTCCCGGCGCTCCGACCGGCCTTGATCGCGGGAGTCGAGGTTGTACCGCCGGGCCAGGGCGATCACCGCCGGGCCGATGAACTCGGGGTCGCGGCCGTACACCGGGCAGGCCGAGTAGCACAGCATGCAGTTGATGCACATGCTGAACTGCCGGTAGGCGTCGACCTCCTCGGGCGTCTGGAGGTACTCGCCCTCCTCGACCGGCTTCTCCTCCTTCCGGATGATCCAGGGCTTGACCTCCTTCAGCTTCTCCATGAAGTCGGTCATGTCAACGACCAGGTCGCGGATCACCGGGAAGTGCCGGAGGGGCTCGACCACGACCGGCTTCGGGTAGAACTCCCGGAGGAAGGTCGCGCAGGTGAGGCGGGGCTTCCCGTTCACCATCATCCCGCAGGAGCCGCACACGCCCATCCGGCACGACCACCGGTACGTCAGGCTGCCGTCGATCTCGTCCTTGATCTGGTTCAGGCCGTCCAGGACGACCATGTCCTCGCGGTACGGCACGCGGTACTCGTCGTGGTAGGGCTCGCCGGCGTGTTCCGGCCGGTACCGGGCTACCTTCATCGCGATCGTCTCTTCGGCCATATCCATGCCTTCCGTCGTGGCTAGTACTTCCGCTCGACCGGTGGCCACCGCGTGATCGTGACGTCGCCGTACTCGATCCGGGAGGCCTCGGGTGTGGCGAAGGCCAGGCTGTGCTTCAGGAACCGCTCGTCGTCCCGGTCCGGGTGGTCCCGGCGGGTGTGGGAGCCTCGCGACTCCCGCCTCTCCAGGCCGGAGCGCACCACGGCGTCCGCCACGTCGAGCATGTTGCCGAGCTCGAGCGCCGACACGAGCTCGGTGTTGAAGGCGCGGTCGCGGTCGTCGAGGGCGACGTCGCGGTACCGCTCCCGCAGCCCGCGCACCTCCTCGGCGGCCTGCTTCAGCGACTCCTCGGTGCGGAACACGCCGGCCCCCCGCTCCATGGCGGCCTGGAGATCTCGGCGGATCACCGAGATCCGCTCGCTGCCCTTTTCCTTCTCCAGGTACGTGGCCATCAGCCGGGCCTGCTCGGCTTGGGCCAGCTTCTCTACGGGACCCTCCTCGGCGTGGCCGGCCTCCAGGGCGTCCTGGGCGGCCTGCGTTCCCGCCCTCGCCCCGAACACCAGGCACTCGCTGAGGGAGTTCGACCCCAGGCGGTTCGCCCCGTTCATGCTGACGCACGCGGTCTCGCCCGCAGCGTACAGGCCCGGAAGGCGAGTCCGGCCCAGGAGGTCCGTGTCGACCCCACCCATCATGTAGTGGACCACCGGCCGGACCGGGATGGGATCGTGGACCGGGTCGATGCCCACGTAGTTGCGGGCGAGCTCTCGGACGAACGGGAGCTTCTCGTCGATGAGCTTCTCGCCGAGGTGGCTGACGTCGAGGTGCACGTACTGGCCGTAGGGGCCGTCGAATGCCCGTCCCTTCTCCATCTCCTGCATGATGGCCCGGGACAGGATGTCGCGCGGCCCGAGCTCCATCTTCGTGGGGATGTACTCCTCGAGGAACCGCTTCCCTTCCTTGTTGATCAGGTAGCCCCCTTCGCCCCTGGACGCCTCCGTCATGAGGATCCCGGTGCCGGGCAGCCCCGTGGGGTGATACTGCACGAACTCCATGTCCTTCAGGGGGACGTCGGCCCGGTACGCCAGGGCCATCCCGTCGCCGGTCTTGATCGACCCGTTCGTCGTGAATGAGAAGATCCGTCCGGCGCCGCCGGTGCACAGGATCACGGCCTTGGCCCGGATGCACCGCACCTCGGAGTCGCGGAGGTCGATGGCGGCAACCCCGGCGCACCGACCCTCCTCAACCAGGAGCTTCGTCACGAAGAACTCGTCGTAGCGCACGATACGCTCGTACTTGAGGGAGGTCTGGAAAAGGGTGTGGAGCATGTGGAACCCGGTCTTGTCGGAGGCGAACACCGTCCGGTTCACGCTCATGCCCCCGAAGGCCCGGACGGCGATCGTCCCGTCCGGGTTCCGGCTCCACGGGCATCCCCAGTGCTCCAGCCGGATGATCTCCTCCGGGCACTCGGCCACGAAGGCCTCCACGGCGTCCTGGTCGGCCAGGTAGTCGCTGCCGCGGATCGTGTCGAACGCGTGGAGGTCGAGGCTGTCGTCCGGCCCCAGGGCGGCCGCCGTCCCGCCCTCGGCCGAAACGGTATGGCTCCGCATCGGATAGACCTTGGAGACCACGGCGACGCTCAGGGAGTCCGAGACCTCGGCGGCGGCGATGGCCGCCCGAAGCCCGGCGCCCCCACCCCCCACGATGACGATGTCGTGCGCGAACGTCTCCACGGATGTCCTTCAGAACACGCGGCGTCCTCCGGCCGCGCGAAGTCTACTCTGTTCCGTCGCAGGCTTGACGGTGGGGGTCAGACCGTGCGGAGCGCCAGCATCACGCCGTCGCGGGTGGGGACGATGACCGACAGGTAGCGCTCGTCTTCGGCGATCAGCCGGTTGTGCTCGAGGATGGCCGCGGTGTAGTGGGGCCGGCTGTCCTCAGGGTCCGGGACCGCGACCCGCCCGTACCACAGCACGTTGTCGCAGATGTACAGGCCGCCGATCCTGATCCGCTCCCGCGCAGTCTTCCAGGCCCTGGGGTAGTCGGCCTTGTCGATGTCGTTGAAGATCACGTCGAGCTCGCCGTTCGTGGCCTCGAGGGTTTCCACGGCCTCCCCCACGTGCCACCGGATCGGTTCGGCCAGACCCGCCCGTCCCAGGTAGTCGAGGGCTCGTTTCTCGTTCTCCGGGTCGCCGTCGGTGCAGTGGACCTCACCGGAGGGCCTAACCGCACGCGAGAACCAGTAGGCCGAGTAACCGAAGCCCGAGCCCAGCTCGAACACCCGCCTGGCTCCTACCGACCGGGCCAGCACCTCCACCGTGACGCCGACGACCCTCCCGATGATGGGGAAGCCGTTCGCCTCCGCCTCGGCCTCCATCTCGAGCAGCACGGGCTCGTCGTGGCGGGCCAAGAGGCCCCGCATGTACCCCTCGACCTGAGGATTCACGATGTCCATGGGCGGATGCTACTCCGCTACCCTTAGCCCATGGCCGACGAGGAGCGCCGCGTCACCGATTCCGGCATCGAGCTGAAGCCGCTGTACGGACCGGACGATCTCGACGGCTTCGACCCGATGCGTGACCTGGGCAGGCCCGGCGAGCCCCCGTTCACCAGGGGCGTCTACCCCACGATGTACCGGGGTCGGCTGTGGACGATGCGGCAGTACGCCGGGATGGGAACCGCGGAGGAGACCAACCGGCGGTTCCGGTATCTCCTGGAGCACGGCCAGACCGGGCTCTCGGTTGCCTTCGACCTCCCCACGCAGATGGGCTACGACTCCGACCACCCCCGCGCCGAGGGCGAGGTCGGCAAGACCGGGGTCGCCATCGACTCGGTGGAGGACATGCGGCGGCTGTTCGACGGCATCCCGCTCGACCAGGCCTCGACGTCGATGACCATCAACGCCACCGCCCCCATCCTGTTGCTGCTCTACGAGCTTGCCGCGGAGGAGCAAGGCATCGAGCCCGCCCGGCTCTCCGGCACGGTCCAGAACGACCTGCTGAAGGAGTACGCGGCCAGGGGAACGTACATCTACCCGCCGAAGCCGTCGATGCGGCTCATCACCGACCTGTTCGCCTACTGCCGCGATCGCATCCCGAGGTGGAACACCATCTCGGTCTCGGGCTACCACATGCGAGAGGCCGGCGCGACTGCAGTGCAGGAGGTCGCGTTCACGCTGGCGAACGCCATCGCGTACGTCCAGGCGGCCCTCGACGTGGGACTGGCGGTCGACGACTTCGCCCCCCGCCTCTCGTTCTTCTTCGCCTGCCACATGAACCTGTTCGAGGAGATCGCGAAGTTCCGTGCGGCCCGTCGGATGTGGGCTCGGATCATGACGGAGCGGTTTGGAGCGAAGGACCCCCGGAGCGCGATGCTCCGGTTCCACACGCAGACCGGCGGAGCCACCCTGACCGCCCAGCAGCCGGAGAACAACATCGTCCGCACCACGCTCGAGGCCCTCGCGGCGGTGCTCGGCGGGACCCAGTCGCTGCACACGAACTCGTTCGACGAAGCGTTGGCGCTCCCCACCGAGAACGCCGTCAAGATCGCCCTTCGGACGCAGCAGATCATCGGGCACGAGTCGGGCGTGCCGGCCACCGTCGACCCCGTGGCGGGCTCGTACCTCGTGGAGGCGCTCACGAACGAGATCGAGGAGCGGGCCAACCGGTACGTGGACAAGATCGAGGGGATGGGCGGGGCGGTGGCGGCCATCGAGGCCGGCTTCTACCAGGACGAGATCCACGAGGCGGCCTTCCGGATCCAGCAGGGCATCGAGACGGGGGAGCGAGTCGTGGTAGGCGTGAACCGTTTCCAGGATCCCGACGAGCGGATCGTCGAGATCCAGAGGATCGCCGAGGAGGACGTGGCGAAACAGGTCCGGCGGGTGCACGAGCTTCGCGCGAGCCGGGACGCCGCCGAGGTGGAGCGGGCTCTGGCCGCCGTCGAGGAGGCCGCTCGCGGCACCGACAACCTCCTGTACCCGATGAAGGACGCGCTCCGAGCCCGTGCCACGCTCGGGGAGGTTTCGGACGTGCTGCGGGACGCGTTCGGGGAGTACCGACCGACGCATTGAGCCGGGATCCCCAAAGCCGAACGCAGGCGACCCGGGCGGCTCAGACCTCGTCGGCTAAGCTCTGCCAGCCATGGACGTCGCGGTGATCGGTGGGACCGGCGAAGAGGGGTTCGGGCTCACCCTCCGGCTGGCCAAGGCCGGCCACCACCTGATCATCGGGTCCCGCTCGGAGGAGAAGGGAGCCGCCGCCGCGGAGAAGGCCCGGGGCATCCTGGGCGGGGACGCCGCGGTCGACGGGACCACGAACGAGAAAGCCGCTCAGCAGGGCGAGGTGGTCTTCGTCACCGTCCCCTTCGCCGGCCAGGCCGACATCTACCGGGCCATCAAGGACCACGTGGCGCCAGGGAAGATCGTGGTTGACTGCACCAGCCCCCTGGCCACCGCCGTGGGGGGACGGGCGTGGCACGTGCTCCGCCCGTGGCACGGCTCGGCGGCTGAGCAGGCGAAGGCCATCCTCGACCCCGGGGTTCGAATGGTGGCCGCGTTCCACACCATCGCCGGCGACGCGCTCCAGGATCTCGAGCACACGATGGAGAGCGACGTCTTCGTGTGTGGCAAGGACGCCAACGCGAAGGCCGTCGTCGGGGGCCTCGTCGAGCAGATCCCCAATCTGCGGTGGGTGGACGCCGGGGACCTCACCATGGCCCGGATCGTGGAGCCCCTGACGGCGCTGCTCATCTCGGTCAACAGGACCTACAAGGTGCCAGACTCCGGATTCCGGGTCACCGGCCGGGATTCCTGGGGCCGTCCCGCTTCCTAGGCCATCGCGCCGCCCGAGCGCACCCCGGGGCCCTTCGTCTTGTGAAGCGTCGGGCTCTTGGCGGGAGGTCCCCGGTGCGCGGGCCGGCGAGGTCCCGGCAGGACGATCCGGGCAAGGACCGCGGCGAACAGCAGGACGCTGCCGGATATTGCAAACGCCCCAGACACGGCGAACAACGAGCCCAGGAGGCCGGCGAGGAACGCCCCAGCAAGGTAGGAGCCGTCGAGGACGGCCTCGGTAGCGGCGAAGACGCGCCCCCGGAGCTCGTTGGGCGTTCGCTCCTGGAGCAGTGACTCGTAGGACACGTTCCCCACGGAGTTGGCGGCGCCCGCGATCAACCACGCGAGGAGCACCGTGCGGAAGTCGGATGTGGTGGAGACGGCCAGGACGGCGAGGCCCACCACGGCGATCGAACCACGAAGGAGCCGCTCTCGGGGCCACCGGCGCGCCAGGGCTGGCGACGCCAGCGACCCGAGGAGCATGCCCAGGCCCCAGGCCGTAGTGACGAGGGCGAGCACGCTGGCCCGCTCCCCGAAGTCGGCGCCCTTCGTCAGCACGTCCCGAACGAAGAGCGTCTCCAGGGGGGTCTTCGTCGCCGCGGCCAGGAGCACGACACTCATGACCAGCAGCACGCCTCGCACGAGCGGCGTCCGGAGCACGTACCGGCCTCCTTCGATCAGGTCGCGGGCGGGGGAGGTCGCTCGCCGGTGCTGCTCCCTGGCTGGCATCCGGACCCCGAGGATCAAGACGGCGGAAATGGCAAAGGACGCGGCGTTCAGCCCGAACACCGACCTCGGCTCCAGGGTCGAGACGAGGAACGCTCCAAGGGCCGGCCCGATCATGATCGCGGCGTGGTAGACCGCCCCCACCAGTGCGTTGGCCGCGACGACCTGTCCCTCGCCAACGACGTTCGGGATTGAGGCCATGAGGCTCGGCTGGAAGACGGCACCGAAGAGCCCGAGACACACCGCCACGATGTAGAAGTGGTGGGGCGAGGGCTGAGAGGTGAGCAGGAGTGTGGAGATCGCCAGAGCTCGCATGACGTCGGCCAGGATCATGAGGTTGCGGCGGGAGCGTCGGTCGGCTAAGGGGCCGGCGAACAGCGCGCCGAACACGGCGGCCGGGGCCACCTGGCAGACGATCAGGATCGACAGGGTCCGGGCCAGGTCCGCCCCTTCCATCCGTTGGGATAGCGTGGCCGCCACCGCGAGGGCGTACACCCAGTCGCCGAGGTTCGAGACGGCCTGCGCCCCGAACAGCCGGGCGAAGCTTCGGTGGCGAAGCGCCTGGGCCAGCTGGCCCGTGGCCGAGGGCGTCAGGCGGGATCCGGTGACCCGGTGGATGGTGACGATCGCTCCCACGGCGATGCATACATCCCCCGGGCTGAACACGTTCGACAGCGGCCAGGAGCCGGGGATGGCGAAGATGTCGCCGAGGAAGGGGAGCTTGGGATCGGCGAGGACCGCCGAGTTGCTGAAGAACCGGGGAGCCGCCACGGGCAGGTCGGCCGCGATCAGAGCTCCCTCGGCCGCCGGCATCACGCCGCCGTTCGCCGCGATCACCAACAGGTTCAAGCCTGCCCCGATCCAGATCACCCACAGGCCCGGCACCCGCCGGTTCACCATCACGAACGCCGTGGCCAGGGCGTAGGAGCCGACGTAGGCGACCGCCCGGGCCGTGGTGCGGGGGCCCGGGACGATGGTGAAGACGAGCAGCTGGATCGCCAGGGCCGCCAGGAGCAGCCACACGGCCCGCAGTCGGACCTCGGCCAGGGCCGCCAGCCGGCCCCTGAAGATCGGTACCGCCACTAGGGCAAGCGCGACGATGGCGAGCAGGAACAGAGGGACCTCCCTGGGGACGACTCCCGTCCCTCATATCGGCGAGGCCGGGGCGAACCTGAGACGGCTGGAGTTGCCCTGAGGCGCAGTGGACGTTCGGACTAGCCGGGCGCGACAGGCGGTGCCTCGTGTGGCGGACGCGAGACGCGCCCTTCGCCCGATGCGAAGGCTTCCCGGCCGAACCTACGGTGAGTGTCGGACGTCCGGGGACTCTTCCGGTCAAGAACCGGCGTTGGGGGACCGATACATACCGAGGGGAGCCGATGATGGGTCGGCGGTGGCTGAGGATCGAAGAGGAGGTGAAGGGAAGTGAGGAGACACCTCATCAGGCTGGCGTACACGCTGTCGGCCCTGGCCGCGCTCGTCGTGAGCCTCGGCGCCGGCAGGAAGTGGCTGTAGGGGTCCGTGAAATTCGAGCCCCGGGCGCCCGGCCCGGGGCTTGCTGTTTCTGGGCCTTTTAGCCGTCGCTCCGAGCGGTCGACAGAACCAGGTGATGAAGGTGCGCGGGGTGCGACCGGTCAACGTCTACGTCGCGGTGGTCTGCGTGGGCGGGCTGGCCGCCCTGATCGGGCTCGCCCTCACCCGGCCACCCATCGACATCGAGCAGATGACGCTCGGGGCGGAGGAGTTCTGGCTGTTCACCGTCTTCGTGGTGATCGGGGAACTCTTCCCCATCACCGTGCTCCGCCGCAGGGAAGCCGAGGAGATCACCACCTCCACCACGTTCGCCTTCGCCCTGCTCCTCGGCTACGGGACCGTCCCGGCCATGGTCTCGCTGTCTCTCGCCTCCCTCCTCGCCGACCTCGTACACCGCAAGCCGGTGTGGAAGTCCCTGTTCAACGTGGCCCAATACACGCTATCGATGGCCCTGGCCGGCGCGGTCTACTCGGTGCTCGGAGGGGCGGGGGGCCTATCGAGCGAGCACATGGGCCCTGTGATCGCGGCGGCCCTCACCTTCTTCGTCGCGAACAACGTGCTGACGGGCGTGGCCCTTGGGCTGGCCCAGGGGGCGCCGGTCGCTCGCTACCTAGCCCGGGACCTCCTGTTCCAGGCATCCACCGCCACAGCCCTCCTGGCGCTTTCGCCGATCGTCCTCATCTCGGCCGAGCGCAGCCTGTGGCTCGTGCCACTCCTGGCAGCACCGGTGGCGGCCGTGTACTGGGGCGGCACCCTCTCGCTGGAGAACACCCGCCTGGTCAGGCGGTTGGAGGGGGCCCTGGAACACGAGAAGGAGCTCTCGCGGCTGAAGGACGACTTCGTGGCGGTGGTGTCCCACGAGCTCCGGACCCCGCTCACCTCGATCCATGGGTACCTCAAGACGCTCCTGAAGCTCTCCGGCGACCTCGGCGAGGTCCAGCGTCGTTCGTTCCTGGAGGGAGCCGCCCGGCAGACCGACAGGCTGCGCGGGCTGATCGAGCAGCTGCTCGTGGTGGCTCGGCTGGAATCGCACGTTGAGCCCATCACCTTCTCGTTGGTGGCGCTGCAGTCGCTGACCCAGCACGTGGTGGAGGAGCTCCGGCCCCTGGCCCGCGGGCACACGTTCGACCTTCGCTTCCACCCCACCATGGACTTCATCGGGACCGACGAGGCCAAGGTGCGGCAGATCCTGTCGAACCTGATTGAGAACGCGCTGAAGTACGCGCCGCCCGATAGCCGGGTGACCGTTCGCGGCATCACCACCGGCGACGGCGTCCTGATATCGGTGGAGGACGAGGGGCCCGGCATCCCGCCGGAGTCGCAGGAACGGGTCTTTGACCGCTTTTACCAGGTGGACAGCTCGGCTACCCGGAGCGTCGGGGGGACCGGGCTCGGGCTGTACATCTGCAAGCGGATGTCCCAGACGATCGGCGCCCGCCTGTGGCTGGAGCGCTCGGGGCGGGACGGATCGGTCTTCTGCCTGTGCATCCCGAAGGCGCCGCCTCCCGAAGCCGTCATCGTGTCGGGGGCCAAGGACGCGGAACAGGAGCGCACGACGCCCGCTCAGTCGATCACGGCAAGCGTCTGACCCGGCTGCACAACCTGGCCGGCCCTGATGGGCAGTTCAGACACGACCCCCTCGCGGGGCGCCGGGACCGCGTTCTCCATCTTCATGGCCTCCAGGATGCAGACCACGTCGCCGGCCTCGATCTCCTGACCTTGTTCCACCAGGATCCGAAGGATCGTGCCCTGCATCGGCGCCGCGATGATGCTGTGCACGCCCTCGCCGTGGTGCGCGGCGTGGCGGGCCGGGGCCTTCGGCGCGGTGTCGCGTCGGTGGTCGAAGATACGAATGGGCACGCGACGCCCGTCGAGCTCGACGATCAGCTCGGCGGGGACTGGCTGCCTCGACTGGGGCACGGGCTCGGCGGCCGAGGCGCCGGGCAGCTCCGCGCCCTTCAGCGCCCGCTCGAGCCACGTGGTGGTGTGGGTGCCGGCGCGGAACTCCTGGGTGTCGAGCACCCACAGGTGCAGGGGGATCGTGGTGGGCACGCCCTCCACGTGGAACTCGCTCAGGGCTCGGAGCATCCGCCGGCGGGCCCGTTCCCGGTCCTGGCCGGACACGATGACCTTGGCGAACATCGAGTCGTAGTCGGGGGGGATCTGCACGCCCGCTCGGACGCCGGAGTCCACCCGGACGAAGGGGCCGCCCGGCTCCTGGTACGCGGTGATCCGTCCTGGTCCGGGCAGGAATCGCCTCGAGGGGTCCTCGGCGTTGATCCGGCACTGCATGGCATGGCCCACCGGCCGCACCCCCGAAAGGTCGATTCGTTCCCCCAGGGCCACGGCGATCTGATTCGCCACGAGGTCGAGGCCTGTCGTCATCTCCGTCACCGTGTGCTCGACCTGGAGGCGCGTGTTCATCTCGAGGAAGTAGAAGCTGCCGTCCTCGTCAAGGATGAACTCCACGGTGCCGGCGTTCGTATACGACGCCTCCTTCGAGAGCGCCAGGGCCGCCTCGCCGATCCGGGTCCGAAGGTCCGCGTCCACGACCGGCGATGGCGACTCCTCCATGAGTTTCTGGTGGCGGCGCTGAACCGAGCAGTCCCGTTCGCCCAGGAAGAACGCGTTGCCGTGGTGGTCGGCGAGGATCTGGGCCTCGACGTGGTGGGCTCGGTCCACGTACCGCTCCAGGAACACCTCGGGGCGGCCGAAGTAGGCCTCCGCCTCGCGGGCACCCCGCTTGAGCGCGGGCTCCAGCTCACCCGCGGACCGGACGACGTGCATACCCCGGCCCCCGCCCCCGAAGGCCGCCTTCACCACGACCGGGAAGCCGATCCGCTCGGCGTGCGCCGGGGCTTCCCTGACGTTCACGGGCTCGAGGGTCCCGGGGACGATGGGCACCCCAACCCGTTCGGCGGCCTGACGGGCCACGGCCTTGTCGCCCATCATCTCGATGGCGTCGGCGTGCGGGCCGATGAACGTGAAGCCCGACTCCTCGACGGCCCGGGCGAAGTGGCCTCGCTCCGACAGGAACCCGTAACCGGGGTGGATCGCCGTGGCCTTGCCCCTTCGTGCCGCGTCGAGGATGGCTCCGATCGACAGGTATGAGTCCGTCGGCAGCGGGGGGCCGATCCGGTACGCCGCATCGGCCATCTCGACGTGGGGCGCGTCCCGGTCCGCGTCGGAGTACACGGCCACCGACCGGTGCCCGAGCTCGCGGATGGTCCGGATGATCCGGACGGCGACCTCTCCGCGGTTTGCGACGAGGATCCTGGTCTTCGGCACGAACGGCTCCGGCTCGCGATAATCGTCTCCGCCCGGACGGGAGTCAAACCTTGCCGTTGTCCGAACACGCCTTGCGGCGCGCGCTCGAACGGATCGGGGTGGAAGCCCCTGTCCGGTTCGACGAGGTTACCCGTTCGACCCAGCTCACCGCCCTTGCGTTAGCCGAGGGCGGAGCCCCGGAGTGGACCTTGGTGGCGGCCGGGCACCAGACGGAAGGGCGGGGGCGCCTGGGGAGGGAGTGGGTGGACGAGCCCGGGCGGGCGCTGATGGTCTCGCTCGTCCTTCGGCCCGAGCTTCCTCCTCCCCAGGGCGGCCTGATCTCGCTCCTGGCGGGGTGGGCCCTGGCCGCGGCGTGCCGCGAGGTGGCCGGGGTGGAGGCGCGGTGCAAGTGGCCGAATGACTTGTTGGTGGGCGAGGGCAAGGCCGGAGGCATCCTGGTGGAGTCGGTGCTCGCGGGTGACCGGTTCGACCACGTGGTCGTGGGCGTTGGGGTGAACCTCGGCGCGGCCCCCGACGTGCCCCGCGCCGCGGCGTTGGCGGATGCCGACGCCGCGGCGCTCCTCGACGCCTTCCTCGACGCCTTCCACCGGCGGTACGAGCCGGGCCACCCCGCGTTCCCCGGCGCGACCGCGGCGGCCTATCGGGAAGTGTGCGCGACGCTCGGGACCAAGGTCCGCGCCTCCACCACGGAAGGACACGTCGTGGAGGGAGAGGCCATCGACGTCGATGAGACCGGTGCCCTCGTGGTACGAACGAGCCGCGGCCTCGAGGTCATCCGCTCCGGCGAGATCCAGGAGCTGCGGTAAGGCCGCACGTCCACCGGCGCGAGTTGCTGATGGACGTGCGTCGGGTTAGCGTCGCGCCGTGCCATTCCCGAGACGGCTGCTGATCGAGGGCGAGGAACTGATCCTCGACCTCCGTCCCCACTGGATCGCCCTGGTCGGCCCGACGATCGTGACCCTTGTGGTGGTGGCGGGCTACCTCCTAGCCGTGGCCTACGCGCCGGACGAAGGCGCGGGTCGGAGCGTGGTGGTGTGGGGCGGACTGGTCCTCGCCGTGGTCATCCTGATCTGGTACCCGCTCCGCCGGTTCATCGACTGGGCCACGTCGAACTTCGTGGTCACGACCGATCGGGTGATCCATCGCGAAGGGTTCATCGCCAAGCGCTCGATGGAGATCCCGCTCGAAAAGATCAACGACGTGCGGTTCCGGCAGAGCGTCTTCGAGCGGATCATCGGGGCGGGGGATCTCATCCTCGAGTCCGCGGGTGAATTCGGGCGGAACGTGTTCTCGAACATCCGCGACCCTGAGCACGTGCAGAAGACCATCTATCACCAGGGCGAGCTGAACCAGGAGCGCGAGGTGCGCCCCGGGCCCGCGGCGCCAACGGCCACGACCGAACTCCAGCGGCTGGCCGACCTCCGCGACCGCGGCGTCCTCACCGAGGAGGAGTTCGAAAGCCAGAAGCGCAAGATCCTCGGGCGCTAGCAATGGCCGGGTCGTGGTAGAACGACGGGGACGTGGAACCGCGGGTCGCCGTCGTCGGGGTGGGGCACGCCGGATTCGTGCCGATCACGGCGGGGCTGTCCTACAAGGAGCTGATGTTCGAGGCCGCCCAGCGAGCCTACGACGACGCCGCGGTCGACCCGCGCCGAGACGTCGACTCGTTCGTGTGCTGCTCCGAGGACTTCCTGGAGGGCACCAGCATCTTCGACGAGTACGTGCCCGATCAGCTGGGGGCGATGCAGCGGCCGGTGCACACCGTCTCGGCGGACGGGCTGTACGGCGTGGCCACCGCGATGATGCTGCTCCGATCGGGGGTGGCCCGGGTCGTTGCCGTCGAGGCGCACAGCAAGGCCTCGGACATCCGATCCCTGGGCGCGATCGAGCAGTTCGCGCTGGACCCC
>DASWJF010000236.1:0-8699 GCA_036397275.1 Actinomycetota bacterium | reverse complement strand
GGCGACTCCGGCGCGACCGCCGTCGGCGTGATCACCACCTCCGCGCCGTACGCCCGGAGCAGCGCCACCTTCTCCTGGCTCATCTTGTCCGGCATCACGAAGATGCACTTGTAGCCCTTGATGGCCGCGGCGATGGCCAGGCCGTGGCCGGTGTTCCCGGAGGTGGGCTCGACGATGGTGCCACCCGGGCCGAGCAAGCCCGCCCGCTCGGCGGCCTCGATCATCGGTAGCCCGATCCGGTCCTTCACGCTGCCCCCGGGGTTCAGCATCTCCAGCTTGGCCAGGATGGTGGGACGCACCCCTCGGGTGACCTTCGTCAGCCGGACCAGCGGGGTGTCGCCCACGGCGTCCAGGAAGGAATCGAAGACCCGCACGCGCCCACCCCCTGTTCCGGTGATCCGGACCCCTATTGTGCTTTACTCGCGCCGCTTAGTCCCGAAGATGGAGAAGTGGCTCTCGCCGAGGCCGGCCAGTGACCGACGAATCCGAGCCCTCCGCCGATCAGTCGGTGCTCGTCGTCGAGGACGACGAGTTCATCGCCCGCCTCCTTCAGGCCGAGCTCACGCGGTCCGGGTACGACGTCCGGATGGCCTCCGACGGCGTCCAGGCCCTGGACCTGGCGTTCGAACGATGCCCCGACCTGGTGCTGGCCGACGTGATGATGCCCCACATGGACGGCCTGGAGCTGACCAGGCGGCTCCGTGAGGACCCCCGCACCGAATCGGCCAGCATCATCATGCTTACCGCCCGGGGGCTCTCCATGGACAAGCTGGAGGCGTTCACGGCCGGTGCCGACGACTACATCGTCAAGCCCTTCGACCACGACGAGCTGCTGGCCCGGATCCGAGGCGTGCTTCGCCGGGCCGAGTACATGCGCTCGCAGTCCCCCCTCACCGGGCTTCCGGGGAACGTCCGGATCGAGGACGAGATCGACGCTCGGATCGCCCGGGCCGACGAGTTCGCCCTGATGTACCTGGACCTCGACAACTTCAAGGCGTACAGCGACCGGTACGGGTTCGTCCGGGGCGACGATGCCCTGCGGGCGACGGGGCGCCTGGTGCGGGACGCGGCGAAGGACGTGGGCGGCCCGGCCACGTTCGTGGGGCACATCGGCGGCGACGACTTCGTGGTGGTCGCCGCCCCGGAGCTCGCCGCGCCGATCGCCGGGGAGGTCATCCGGCGGTTCGACGTCCTCGCGCCCAGCCTGTACGACTCCGAGGACGCGGCCCGGGGCTACGTCGAGGCGGAGGACCGCCAGGGGAACCGGCAGCGCTTCCCGTTGCTTTCCGTCTCGATCGGGATCGCCACCACGGACGCCCGCTCGTTCACGCACCGGGCCGAGGTCGTCCAGGTCGCCACGGAGCTCAAGAACTACGCCAAACGGGCCACCGAATCCTCGTACGAGATCGACCGCCGGGCCTCGGGGTGACCCCGGGCTTTACCCGGCTCGCTCTCGTGCCGATGGGCATCGGGTGGAGACCGAGACACGGATGACGGCCGCCCCCGTTCCTCCCAGCGGCGCTCCCGATGCGGCGTCGGGCGAGAAGGTCCTGGTGGTCGACGACGATCCGTTCATCGCCCGGCTCCTCGAGATCGAGCTCTGCGCGGCCGGATACGACGTCCGCACCGCCTCCGACGGCGAGCGGGCCTTGGAGGTGGTGTGGGAGGTCTGCCCGGACCTGGTCCTGGCGGACGTGATGATGCCGAACATGGACGGCTTCGAGCTCACCCGCCGCCTCCGCCAGGACGGCCGGACCGCCAGCGTGAGCGTGATCATGCTCACGGCGCGGGGGCTCTCCGCGGACAAGCTGGAGGGCTTCTCGGTGGGAGCCGACGACTACATCGTCAAGCCCTTCGACACCCCCGAGCTGTTGGCCCGGATCCGCGGCGTCCTCCGCCGGGCCAAGGAGATGCGCGCGCAGTCGCCGCTCACCGGGCTGCCCGGAAACGTTCGCATCGAGGAGGAGATCGAGAAGCGGGTGACGGCCGAGGACCTGTTCGCCATCCTGTACGCCGACCTCGACCACTTCAAGGCCTACAACGACCACTACGGGTTCACTCGCGGCGACGAAGCGATCCAGCACAGCGCTCGGCTGATCCAGGACGTGGCCCTGGCCGTCGGGGGGATCGACATCTTCGTCGGCCACGTCGGTGGCGATGACTTCGTGGTGCTGTGCCACGCGGACCACGCCGCCTCGATCGCCGAGCGGATCGTGGAGCGGTTCGACGTCGACGCACCGGACCTCTATGACGCCGAAGACCGCGCCCGCGGCTACATCGAGGTGGTCAACCGCCGGGGGGAGGCACAGCGGTTCCCGTTCCTGTCCATCTCGGTCGGCATCGCCACCACGGCGCACCGGAAGTTCAGCCACTACGCGCAGGCCGTGGCCATCGCCACCGAGATGAAGACCTTCACGAAGGGCACGCCCGGCTCGTCCTGGGCGGTGGACCGCCGAACGAGCTAGGACGCCACTCCCGGCGCGGCGAACGCGGTCGGCTAGGGAGAGGCCGGGAAGGCCAGGACGAACGTGCTTCCCCCGCCGTTCCTCCCGATGACGCCGACGCGGCCGCCGTGGGCCCCCATGATCAGTCGGACCAGGTACAGCCCGATGCCCAGGCCCTCGTGACTCCGCGTCGTGCTGCCGTCCCCCTGGGTGAACGCCTGGAAGATGACCTCGCGTTCTTCGGGCGGGACCCCGGCTCCCCGGTCGGAGACGGCGATCTCGACTTCGGAGTCCTTCGCCTCGACCTCTACGTCGACCGGCTCGGTGTCCGGGGAGAGGGCGAGCGCGTTCTCCAGAACCACGACCACCGCCCGGACCGCGAGGTCGAGGTTCGCCCACAGGTGCCGGGCCATGTCCCCGCCGTGTGGGAGCCGGATCCGGTCCTCGTACTGAAGGAACTCGGAGGCCGCTCGTTCCAGCAACTCACCCACGGGCACCGGCTGGGTCGGTACCTCCACCCCCACCCGGTCCAGCCGGGCGGCGGCTCCCAGGTTGCCCACGGTCCGCTTGATACGCGCGCTGGCCCTGTTGACCCCGTCGGCGAGATCGCGGAACTCCTCGGGCTTGAGGTCGGCGCCGTACTCGGCGACGGTGAGCGCGAACCCCTGGATCATGGTGATGGGCGTGAACAGCTCGTGCGAGAGGATCTGGATCAGCTCGCTCTTCGTCCGGTTCAACTCCTGGAACTCATGCGTGAGGGTCTCCGACCGCTCGAGCAGCGAGGCGAGCTCGCGGATCACGTCGGCCGTGACCTCCACGGAGAGGCTTCCCTGGCCCACGATGGAGCGCCGGATCGTGTACAGGATCTCGTCGGCCGACGTGCCCTTCACGATGTAGCCGACCACCCCCGCGCGGAGCATCTCCAGGACCGTGCGGCGATCGTTGTACGCGGACAGGGCCACCACGTGGGTCTGGGGTGACTCCCTGCGGATCCCCCGCGCGGCCCGCGGGCCCCCGCCGCCCGGCATCTTCACGTCGACCAGCGCGACGTCTGGTCGCTCCGACCTGGCCACCTCGATGGCCTGGTCCGCGTCGCAGGCCGTCCCCACGACGTCCATGTCGGGGTCGGAGGACACGAGCTCGGCCAAGGTCTCCCTGACGGCCGCCTCGTCCTCCGCGATCAGGACCCTGATGCGATCCATGGTTGCTCGGAAGCTGAATCGGCGGAAGGCTGGACTCGCTTGAGGGCCTCGCCCGAGGGCGCCCCGGTCGGCCCGCTACGGGATGGGGGCCGGGCGGGCCAGGAAGAACCCCTGGCCGTACAGCACGCCGAGCCCGAGGAGGGTGTCCAGCTCGGCCTCGGTCTCGATGCCCTCGGCCACGATCTGCATCCCCATGGCCTCGGCGAACGAGATGAGGGCCGCCGCCAGAGCCCTGGCCTCGCTGCTGGTCGATCCGGTGCGTGAGGCTGATGTCGAGCTTGATGATCTCGGGCGACAGGCGAAGCGTGTGCTGCAGGCTGGCGAATCCGGCCCCCGCGTCGTCGATGGTGATCCGCCCGCCCCGGCTCCGCAGGCGGTCCAGGGCCGGGATGAGGGCGTCGTAGTCCTCCACCTGCTCGTGCTCGGTGATCTCCACGACGAGCGGGTCCCCCGGCGTGGCGTCGATGGCGTCGATCAGTTCGGCCGACATCGCGGTCCGATGCGACACGTTCAGCGAGAGGTAGGCATCGTCGGGGATGCGCACGAGGTCGGGGAGGGCCAGGCGGATCGCCACGAGCTCGAGGTCCAGCTTCAACGCGATCTCCCCGGCCTCGGCGAACCAGTCATCGGGAGGGCGGTCCGGGGGCAGGGCGAACCGAGCCAGGGCCTCGTGGCCGACCACGGTGCGCCGGCCGAGGTCGAAGATGGGCTGATAGACGAGGGAGGGCCCCGCGCCCCCGATGGCCCTTCGGATGCGGGCGGTCTTCTCGCGAACCTGCGACGCGCGCACCCTCTCCCGTTGGAGCCGCGTAGCCAGCTCGCGGACCAGGCCGGCCATGACCTCCGACGACACGCTGGTCTGGCCGCGGCCTGCTCGTTCGATGGCCACCACGATCTCCTCGGCCGCCACGCCCTTCACCAGGTAGCCGTTGGCGCCGGCGCCGAGCATCTGGAGCACCGTCCCTCGGTCCTGGTACGCGGACAGCGCGAGGACCCGGGTCTCCGGCGAGCGACGAAGGATGCCCCGGGCGGCCCGGAGCCCGCCGCCCCCCGGCATCCGGACGTCGAGCAGGGCCACGTCGGGACGGTTCGCCCCGGCCAGCTCCACGGCCTCGCCGGCGTCGCGGGCCGCACCCACGAGCTCCAGGGAGTCCTCGGCCGCGATGAGGTCGGCGAGCGCGGCGCGGATCTCGGCCTCGTCGTCGGCGATCAGGACGCGGATGGTCTCGGGCATTCGGTCGGCACGGTATCCGGCAGTTGCCTCGCCTTCAATGACCCGAACCGTGTTTCGGGCGAGGGGCTGAGGGGGCCGATCCGCGAGCAGGCCCGGGCGCCGTGGCTATCATCCGGGCAGCGAGGCAAGGAGGTGAGGGCGATGGTTGCTCGTGAGGTGAGAGCCCCCCGCGGAACGGAGCTCACGTGCAAGGCGTGGCCCCAGGAGGCGGCCCTGCGCATGCTCATGAACAACCTCGACCCCGACGTGGCGGAGCGTCCACAGGACCTCGTCGTGTACGGCGGAACGGGGAAGGCCGCCCGCAACTGGGAGTGCTTCGACGCCATCGTTCGCGCCCTCCGCGACCTGAAGAGCGACGAGACGCTGCTCGTCCAATCGGGCAAGCCGGTCGGCGTGTTCAGGACGCAAGCCATGGCCCCGCGCGTGCTCATCTCGAACGCGATGCTCGTGCCGAAGTGGGCCGACTGGGAGACGTTCCGCGAGCTCGAGCACGCCGGGCTCACCATGTACGGGCAGATGACCGCGGGATCGTGGATCTACATCGGAACCCAGGGCATCCTCCAGGGCACGTTCGAGACGCTCGCCGAGGCGGCCGCGCAACGGTTCGGGGGGACGCTCAAGGGCACCGTCACGCTGACCGGTGGCCTCGGCGGCATGGGCGGCGCCCAGCCCCTCGCGGTGACGATGAACGAGGGCGTGGCCCTGTGCGTGGAGGTCGACCCTTCGCGCATTGAGCGGCGCATCACGACGCGATTCCTGGACCGGGAGACCGACGACGTGGACCAAGCCCTCGCGTGGGCGGAGGAGGCGCGAGCCGCCGGCGAGGCCGCCTCGATCGGACTGCTCGGCAACTGCGCCGAGGTCGTGCCCGAGCTCCTCCGGCGGGGCTTCGCACCGGACATCGTCACCGACCAGACCTCCGCTCACGACCCGGTGGGCGGCTACATCCCGGCAGGCCTCTCGCTGGAGGAGGCTGCAACGCTCCGCGAGTCCGACCCCGACGAGTATCAGAAGCGCGCGCACGAATCGATGGCCCGTCACTGCGCGGCCATGGTGGGGTTCCTGGACGGGGGCGCGGTGGTGTTCGACTACGGGAACAACCTCCGGGCCGGAGCGAGGACCGGCGGGTTCGACCGGGCCTTCGACTATCCCGGGTTCGTGCCGGCGTTCGTGCGCCCGATGTTCTGCGAGGGGAAGGGCCCGTTCCGGTGGGCCGCGCTGTCCGGCGACCCGGAGGACATCTCCAAGACCGACCGCGCGGTGGCGGAGCTGTTCCCGGAGAACGAGCGCCTCCACCGGTGGCTGCGGATGGCCGAGGACCGCGTGGCCTACCAGGGCCTGCCGGCCCGGATCTGCTGGCTGGGGTACGGAGAGCGGGCCAGGGCGGGACTTCGGTTCAACGAGATGGTGGCGAAGGGCGAGCTGTCGGCGCCGATCGTGATCGGGCGCGACCACCTCGACGCGGGCAGCGTGGCGAGCCCGTACCGGGAGACGGAGGCGATGAAGGACGGCTCGGACGCCATCGCCGACTGGCCCATCCTGAACGCCCTCGTGAACACGGCGGCCGGAGCCCACTGGGTGAGCGTCCACCACGGCGGCGGCGTGGGCATCGGGTTCTCGATCCACGCCGGCATGGTCGTGGTGGCCGACGGAACCGACGAGGCGGGCGAGCGGCTGGAGCGGGTCCTGACCACCGACCCGGGGACGGGCGTGATCCGCCACGCCGACGCCGGCTACGAGGAGGCCCTAGAGGTCGCGAGGGAGCGCGGCGTCCGCCTCCCCTGGCTGGAGTGAGTTTGAATCAGCGGCCTGCTTCGGCTCTCTCCGAGGCGACGCGCTTGGTCAGTTCTCCGATGATGATCGCTCTCGCCGCTTCGTCGGATTCGCCCGTGTGCACGCCAAGCGCCGAGCCGATCCGGAGATACAGAGAATCCCCTGCCTCGTATCTTCGTGATCTGGCCCTTCCTTCGGGGCGGAGGAGGCCAGCCGCAACGGCGGCAGCTAGGTCATTGGTTGCCGTCGCGGGGCTGATGTCGGCAAGGGGGCGATAGTAGCGAGGAGTCACGCTCATCCCGAAGAACGCATCCCACACCGCGTTCGCCACGCGGGATTCCAGCCCGGCCGCGCTCACGGCCTCTTCCACTGCAGTCCAGATCCTCTGCTGAACCCTTCCTCTCAAGTCCAGAGCGCGGACCTGGTGCAGCTGACCCTCCATGTGCGCTCGAACGAACGGCGTGACGTCGGCAGAGGGATCGAAGGTCTCGCCGAGGCACCGGAACCCGGCGTAGTACTCGGACAGATGGCGGCCCCACCATTCTTCCAGCGAGGTGAACTCGGGGAGCTTGAAGCCGCCCCGATACATGGCGAGCGAGGCCAGCACGCGGGAGGCTCGGCCGTTCCCATCCTGGAACGGATGGATGGCTGCCACGATCGCGTGGATCCAGGCCGCGCCGATTGCCGGGTGTTCGAGTCCCTCCTGCATCGCGGAACACGCGCTGTCCACAAGCCCGGGCAACTCCTCCCACGGAGGTGGCTGAAACACGAGCTCGCCGGTCCGGCTGTCCACGACGTAGGCCGGGCCGGTCCGGAACCGGCCCGCACCGGCGCCCCAGTTGCCTGCCAGGATCCGATCGTGGAGGCCGATGAGGAGTTCGCGGTCCCATCTGAAGGCCAGATCATCTGCGCGTCGCAGAACGAAGCTCATCGCATCCCGGTAGCCCCTAACGAGGGCTGCGTCCTCCTCCCTGGTCTCGGGAGGGAGGTCCCCAGCCAGGATCCGCCGGACCTCTTCGACGGTGACCGGGACGCCTTCCATGGAGGTGGAGGCGGCTACCGCCTCTGCCTCGAGGTCGCACCGCAGACGACCCGCCCAGGCACGCGGGAGTGGTCCCCGATAGTCGAGCCGGGTCTTCCAGCGGTCCAGCTCGTCCGCCAGGTCGAGGACCGTCGTGGGGTCGTATGGGAGAAGCATGAGGGGATTGTCGCACCAATCGCCTAGGATATCAAGGGATTAGTGGATTATTCCCCCAATCTCCTAGGGAGTTGATCGGGTATTCGCCTAGGCGGGCCGGCACCCGGAGCGGTGCTCGGTACCGGCCGGCGCTGGCGGTGGCGCGGTCGGAGGCCTTTCAGGCCTCACCAGTACGCCTCGGGTTGTGCCCGCGGGGTCCCGCCCGTAGCCTTGCCGCCGTGCCGGTACTGGTCGGTGAGGCCCTCTCGCTCGATGACGTCGTGGCGGTCGCTCGCGGCGCGGCGGTCGAGCTATCCGCTCGGGCCGCCGAGCGGATGCGGGCCGCTCGCGCCGTGATCGAGGCCAAGGTCGCGGCGAACGAGACCGTCTACGGCGTGACGACCGGGTTGGGGAGCCTGGCAAACGTGCGGATCGCGCCGGAGCAGGTCGAGGCGCTCCAGCACGGCATCGTCCGCTCCCACGCCACGGCGGTGGGCCGTCCCCTCTCCCGCGCTGAGGCCCGCGCCATGCTGCTGCTCCGGGCCCACGTCCTTGCCCTCGGCCACTCCGGCGTTCGGGTGGAGCTCGTGGAGCGGATGGTCGACATGTTGAACCGCGACCTCGTACCGGTGGTACCGGAGCAGGGATCGCTCGGCGCGTCCGGAGACCTGGCCCCGCTGGCCAACCTGGCGCTCCCGCTGATCGGCCGGGGGGAGATCCTCGTGGACGGGCGAGGCGTGCCCGCCGCGGAGGCGCTTCCCGCCGAGGGGTTCGAGCCCCTGGTCCTCCAGGCGAAGGAGGGCCTGGCGCTCGTGAACGGGACCCAAGGGATGCTGGCCGTGGGGATCCTCGCCGCCGACCGCGTTGCG
>DASWJF010000235.1:0-5843 GCA_036397275.1 Actinomycetota bacterium | reverse complement strand
CGACTACGCGCTCTCCGCCTATTACCTGATCGCGCCGTCGGAGGCGTCGTCGAACCTCGCTCGATACGACGGCGTTCGCTACGGGTCGCGGGTGGAGGGCGCCGACTCCGTGGAGATGATGATGCGGACCCGCGGCGCCGGCTTCGGCCCGGAGGTCAAGCGCCGGATCATGCTGGGGACGTACGCGCTGTCGGCCGGCTACTACGAGGCCTACTACGGCCAGGCCCAGAAGGTGCGGACGCTGATCATCCGGGACTACGAGGAGGCGTACCGGTCCTACGACGTGCTGGTCTCTCCCACCTCGCCGACGACGGCGTTCCGGATCGGCGAGCGGGCCGACGACCCGCTCGCGATGTACCTGTCGGACGTGTTCACGATCCCGGCGAACCTGTCCGGGGTCCCCGGCATCTCGATCCCGTGTGGCCTGGACGAAGCCGGGCTACCCGTCGGGCTCCAGATCACGGCGCCGGTCCTGGGGGAGCCCATGCTCCTTCGCGTCGCCCACGCCCTCGAGCGCGAGCTCGCCTTCGCCGCCGTCCCATCCCTCCTCGCCGATCTCCGCTCCTGAGGTCGTCTCCGGCGTCGGCGGCGTCTCCCGGGAGGCGATGATGAGTGCCACCGAGCCGAGAACGATGGCGCCGGCCACCACCGTCCGAACGGTGACGGGCTCCGAGAGGAAGGCCCACCCCAGGAACACCGCCACCACCGGGTTCACGTACGCGTACGTGGAGACGAGCGAGGTGCGGGCGTTCCGAAGCAGCCACACGTACGAGGCGAATCCTACGAACGAACCGAACGTGATGAGGTAGCCCAGTCCGACCAGCGAGGCGAGGGAGAACCGCCCGGGGTGGATGTCGAAGGGCTCGCCGACGACGATCCCCGCCACCGCAAGCGCAGCCCCCCCGCAGAGCATCTCCATCCCCACGCCCACGAACGGCCTCCTCGGGAGCAGCGCGTGGCGCGCGTACAGCGACCCCGAGGCCCAGCTGAGCGAGGCGCCCACCGCGAAGAGCATCCCCGTGAGATCGACGTTCCCGCGGGCGGACCCCCCCACCAGCAGGGCCGCCCCGGCGAACCCCGTGGCCAGGCCCACCATGGTCTGGATCCGGAGCCGCCGCCGGAGCAGGGCCCGGTCGATGAGCGCCATCCACATGGGGACGAGCGCGATGATCAGGGCCACGAGCCCGGAGGGGACTGTGCGTTCGGCCCACACGACGCCGCCGTTGCCCCCCAGCAGGAGCGCCCCGCCCACGATGGCCGCCGCTCGCCACTGTCGTCGTCCGGGCCGGTCGCCCTCCCGGTCGCCCCGGCGGACGGCGAACGTGTACATGACCGCGCCGGCGAGCATGAACCGCGTTCCCGCGGCGAGGAGGGGCGGGAGGGTCTCGTTCACCACCCGGATGGCGAAGTAGGTCGTGCCCCAGACGACGTAGACGGCGCCGAGGGCGACCCATACGAGCGGAGAGGTGGCCCGGGCGGTGGTGGGGTCGGCCGTCCGGGTCATGGATGACAGGATAGGGGCCGCCCGCCCCGGGCGTCGGCTAAGCTCACCTCTCGACATGGGCGAGGGGTTCGAGACCGTCATCGGCCTGGAGTGCCACGTCGAGCTGTCGACGCGGACCAAGATGTTCTGCGGATGCCTGAACGAGTTCGGAGTGCCTCCGAACACGAACGTCTGCCCGGTGTGTCTCGGCCACCCCGGTTCGCTCCCGGTCCCGAACGAGACGGCCATCGAGTACATCGTGCGGATCGGCCTGGCCCTGGACTGCGAGATCGCGCGCTACTCGTTGTTCCACCGGAAGAACTACTTCTACCCGGACATGCCGAAGAACTTCCAGATCTCCCAGTACGACCTCCCCATCTGCATCAACGGGCACCTCGACATCGAGGTGGACGGCGTGACCCGACGGATCGGCATCACCCGGGTGCACATGGAGGAGGACACCGGCAAGACCTCCCACGCCGGCGCCACCGGGCGCATCGCCCAGGCCGACTACGCGCTGATCGACTACAACCGGGCCGGTGTCCCCCTGGTGGAGGTGGTCTCCGAGCCCGAGATGCGCTCGCCGGACGAGGCCCGGACGTACTTCGGCGAGCTCCGCGCGACCCTCGAAGCGCTCGGCGTGTCCGACGTCCGCATGGAGGAGGGCTCGCTCCGATGCGACGCCAACATCTCGGTACGCCCCGCGGGACAGGTGGAGCTCGGCACGAAGGTCGAGATCAAGAACCTGAACTCGGTCCGCTCGCTGGACCGAGCGCTGAGGTACGAGCAGGAGCGACAGGTCGAGGCGCTGAAGAAGGGCGAGACGCTCGTCCAGGAGACCCGGCACTTCGACGAAGACACCGGGACGACGCACACACTCCGGTCGAAGGAGGAGGCCTTCGACTACCGGTACTTCCCCGAGCCGGACCTCCCGCCGATCCGGCCCGACGGCGAATGGGTGGAGCGGATCCGGGCGACGCTCCCCGAGCTCCCCCGGGCGCGTCGCGCCCGGTTCGAGCGGGATTTCGACCTGAAGCCGGCCCAGGCCCTGCTGGTGGCGGGATCCCGGGCGGCCGCGGACTTCTTCGAGGAGGCGGTGCGTTTGGGGGCGGCCCCGGCGGCCGTGACGAACTGGATGACCCAGGACCTCGCGGGGCTGCTGAACAAGGCCCGGATCGAGCTCGAAGAGTCCAAGGTCACGCCGCAGCACGTCGCCGACCTGGTGCGGCTGGTGGACGAGGGGACAATCTCCACCACCGGCGCCAAGCAGGTGCTGGAGAAGGCGTTCGAGACCGGCAAGCCGGTCGAGGAGATCGTGGAAGCTCGGGGGCTCCGGCAGGTGACCGACGCCTCGGCCCTTGACGCGTGGGTCGAGGAAGTGATCGTGGAGAACCCCGGACCCGTGGAGCAGCTCCGGGGCGGCAAGGAAGGCGTGCTCGGGTTCCTGGTTGGCCAGGTCATGAGGAAGTCGGGCGGCTCGGCCAACCCCAAGGTCGTGTCGGACCTGCTCCGGCAGAGGCTCTCGGGGTCCTGAGGCCGGCTCGGCCCCCCATGCGGGTCAGCCACCAGGAGCCGAAGCGGTACCCGTGGTGGCAGCTCATCCTCCTCGGGCTGGTGTCCATGCTGGAGGCCGTCATCGTCCGCCCCCTCCGACGGCTGTGGACCTCGAACGATCCGCTCGACACCTATGCGCTGGTCCACATGGGGAGCGCCGCGGGCGACGCCATGGTGGCCATCGCCCTGGCCGGCTCGATCTTCTTCGACGTTCCGGTGGGCGAGGCCCGGGCCAAGGTCGCGCTGTACCTCGCCATCACCCTCGCGCCGCTCGCCGTCGCGGGGCCGCTGTTGGTCCCGCTGCTCGACCGGGCCGGTCCCCGGCGCGCGATCTCGGCGGCATCGTCGGCCGGGCGAGCGCTCGTTTGTGTCCTCGCCGCCCCCCGGCTCGACACGCTCCTTCTCTACCCGTTCGCCTTCGCCATCCTCGTCTTGTCCAAGGCCCACACCATCACGAAGAACGGCCTCGTGGTGGCGTACGCAGGGCCGAGCGAGGGACTCGTGCGCGCGAACGCGCGACTGGGGCGGATCGCCGTGGGGGGCGCCTTGCTCGCCGCGGTCCCGGGGCTGCTGCTGTTCCAGCTCGGGGGCTCGTCGGCGGTGATGTACGGAGGCGTCGTCGTGTACGCCTTCGCGTCGCTCCTGAACCTCCGACTCCCGCACCCTCGGGTACGCGGGCGAAGGGGAGCGGTGAGCCGGCTGGGGGCCATCCCGCAGCTCGCGGCGGCGACCGTGGGGGCCGCGGGCCTTCGTGCGGCAAGCGGCTTCCTCCTGTTCTCCATCGCGTTCGCGCTGCGGCGCAGCGGCGAGCCCGCCTACTGGTTCGCCGTCCTGGCGGGAGCGGCCGCCCTCGGCAGCTTCCTCGGAGACGTGCTCGCCCCCCGGCTGCCGGTGTCGCTCCGGGAGGAAGCGGTGGTGATCTCCTGCATCGTCGCGGCGGGGCTCGGCGCGTTCCTGGCGTTCGCGGCCTTCTCGCTCCCGGCGCTCACGGCGTTCGCGCTCGTCGCGGGGGCCTCGGGCGAGCTCGGACGGCTGGCGTTCCAGAGCCTCATGCAGCAGCTCGCGCCGAGAGGCGCGTACGGACGCGTGTTCGTCCGATACGAGGTGCTGTTCCAGCTGTTCTGGGTGCTGGGGGCGCTGCTGCCGGCCATGCTGCCGATCGGGTTCCGGGAGGGATTCCTGATCCTGTTCGGGCTGTACGTCGTGGTCGGCCTGGGCTACCTCACGCCGGACCTGGTGGCGAGGCGCCGGGCCCGGATCCCGCCTGAATGACCGGCCGCTTTCCACGTTGGCCTATGCTGTGGGCTCGCGTGACGCGGAACCTCGAGGGGGAGGAGGGACACCGATGGCGGGGTGGGTCAGGGTCGGCAAGGCGGGCGACGTCCCCGACGGCGAGGCCAACGCATTCAGCGTGGGGGAGCGGATCGTCGCCATCGCGAACATCGGCGGCGACCTCCACGCGTTCGACGATGTCTGCACGCACAAGCAGTGCTCGCTCTCCGAAGGAGAGCTCGACGGGACCATGATCGAGTGCCCCTGCCACGGGAGCCGGTTCGACGTCATCACCGGTGAGGTGGTGGACGGACCGGCCATCGAGCCCGTCGACGTCTTCGAGGTCCGGGAGGAGGGCGGCGAGCTCCAGGTGTCGGTGGAGTAGCGCGTGCCGGCCTTCGTCATCGTCGGGGCGAGCCTGGCCGGCGGGACGGCGGCGGCCACCCTCCGCGACGAGGGATTCGACGATCGCGTCGTGCTGATCGGCGAGGAGCCGCTCCCTCCCTACGAACGCCCGCCGCTTTCCAAGGAGTACCTGCGCGGCGAGACCTCGGAACCGGCCTACATCAGGCCGCCGGAGTGGTGGGAACAGAACGAGGTCGAGGCCCGGTTCGGCGAGCGCGCGGAGCGGATTGACATCGCCGACCGGAGCGTCGTCCTGGCGAGCGGCGAGCGGATCCCGTTCGACTCGCTACTCATCGCCACGGGCAGCCGGAACCGGAGGCTTCCCCTGCCCGGCATCGAGCTCCCCGGCGTCCTCGATCTTCGGTACCTGCCCGACTCGGACGCGATCAAGGCGGCCGGGGTCCCGGACGCGAAGGCGGTGCTGGTGGGGATGGGCTTCATCGGGGCCGAGGTGGCAGCGTCCCTTCGGAGCAGGGGCGTGGAGGTAACCGTGGTTGAGTTCGCCGAGACTCCCCTGCAGCGGGTTCTGGGAACGGATCTCGGCCGCGTCCTGGAGGGGCTGCACCGCGACCACGGGGTGGAGATGATCTTCCGGGACGCCGCGGAACGGTTCGAGGGCAACGGGCGTTTCGAGGCCCTCGTCACGAAGGAGGGGCGCAGGATCGAGGGCGACTTCGCGGTGGTAGGCGTCGGCGTCGAGCCGGTCACCGACCCCTTCGCGGGCGGTAGCATCGAGGTCGACAACGGGATCCTGGTGGACCCGACGCTCCAGGCGAACGTGCCGGGCGTGTTCGCCGCCGGCGACGTGGCCCGGCACGATCACCCGGTGTTCGGACCGATCCGGGTGGAGCACTTCGACAACGCCATCAAGATGGGGGAGACCGCCGCCCGGAACATGCTGGGCAAGGCCGAGGTCTTCGACGACGCGCACTGGTTCTGGTCGGACCAGTACGACGCGAACATACAGATGGCCGGGTTCGCCACCGAGTGGGACGATATGGTCGTGAGAGGGAGCATGGAGGAGCGGAAGTTCGCGGCGTTCCTGCTGAAGGACGGCCGGCTGCTCTCGACGTTCAGCATGAACTGGCCGCGGGACGTGCGCCGTTCGATGCCGCTCATCAAGGCCCAG
>DASWJF010000234.1:0-2946 GCA_036397275.1 Actinomycetota bacterium | reverse complement strand
TGGGTGCTGACCCGGCTGGAGAACGTCGAGGTCCTGGTGGAGGACCGTCCGCCCCGCGGCGAGCCGGGCCTGCTCGGCCGGTACCACGGCATCCCGCTCACCGAACGCGACGGTCGCTACGCGGGCGTTCTGCCGGACACGATCACCCTGTACCGCAGCACGATCGAACGCGAGGCCCGCGACGACGACCAGCTGCGCCGAACCATCGCCCACACCGTCGAGCACGAGGTGGCGCACTTCTTCGGGATCTCCGACGACCGGCTCCGGGAGATGGACGCCTACTGATGGCGGAGGATCGGGACCGGGAGATGATGCGCCTCGCACTCGACGAGGCCAGGGTGGCCTCGTACTGGGGCGACGTCCCGGTCGGTGCGGTGGTGACCCGGGGCGACGACGTGGTGGGGAGGGCAGGCAACGCCCGCGAGCGGAAGCAGGACCCCACGGCGCACGCCGAGATCCTGGCCCTTCGGGCCGCGGCCGATCGCCTCGCCACGTGGCATCTGGAGGGATGCACGATGTACGTCACGCTGGAGCCGTGCGCGATGTGCGCGGGCGCGCTCGTCCTGGCCCGGGTGGACCGCCTGGTGTTCGGGGCCCTGGACCCCAAGGCCGGGTTCGCCGGCTCCCTCGGCGACCTGGTGACCGATCCCCGGCTGAACCACGCCGTCGAGGTGGAGTCCGGCGTCCTCGCGGGGGAGTGCGGAAACGTGCTTCGCGAGTTCTTCCGCGAGCGCCGCTGAAGCTCTAGCGACCGGCCAGGCGCCGTCGCATGGCCTCCCGGATGCGCTCGGCGACCTCCGGCAGGCTCTGATCCATCGAGCCGAAGTCCCGCGAGTGCATCACGATGGCCCGCACGGGCGCTATGGCGACCACCGACGCGGTGCGACGGTGGTGCTCCAACAGGGCGATCTCGCCGAAGAAGTCGCCGGGGCCCAGGGTGTCGATGCGCTCGCCGTCGATGATCACGTCGGCCGAGCCCTGCTCGATGACGAAGAACTCGTGCGGGAACTCGCCCTGGTCCACGAGGTGTTTGCCCGGCTCCACGTCGACCTCGTCGGCCCACCGAGCGACCTGCTCCCGCTCGTGCCTGGACAGGCCGTTGAACAGCGGGATCGACTTCAAGCGCTCGGCATCCATCCCCTCACCTTCCTGCGCAGCGAAGACCGGGCAATGGTGCCACATGCGGCGCGGGTCGTGGTTCGGCCCTGGGACACCCTCGCCGCCCGCCGGTTCGGCCCTGGACCTTCGGGACCTTCTTCCTGGGTCCGGGCCGCCGCGTCCCCATAGCGTGAGATCCATGAGGAAGGTCCTGGTCGCCACGACGCTCTTGTTGTCCGCGTGCGTCCCATCTTCCCCCGGCGCGGAGGAAGGATCCGATCCGGTCCGCGCGGTTCGGCTCCTGTTCGCCGGTGACGTGATGCTGGGCCGGGGCGTCGCCCCCATCGCCCAGGCCGATCCTGAGGGCCTGTTCGCCGATGTCCGGTTCGTGGTCTCCGGGAGCGATCTCGCCGTGGCGAACCTGGAATCGCCACTCACCACCCTGCCCCACCTCTCCGAGGCCGGCCCGAACGCGCTCGAGGCCCGGCCCGACTCCGCCCGCCTGCTCGCGGGCGCCGGGTTCGACGCGGTGTCGGTGGCCAACAACCACGCCGGCGACGCCGGCCCCCGAACCGTCGGGGACTCGCTGGAAGCCTTGCGATCGGCGGGGCTCGTGGTCGTCGGCGGGGGCAGCACAGCCCACGAGGCGTTCACCCCCCGGGTCATCGAAGCGGACGGGCTGCGGGTCGCCCTGCTGGCGTTCGACGCCACGGGGCAGGGGCCGGGGGCCGGTGAAGGCACCCCGGGCGTCGCGTGGTGGGACGAGCGACTGGCGCGGGCGGCGGTTCAGCGCGCCCGAGCCGTGGCCGACGTCGTGGCGGTCGGCATCCACGGCGGCACCGAGTACCGGCCGGTCCCGGACCCCTACGTATCGAACGTGGCCGAACGGCTCGCCGAATGGGGGGTCGACGTCGTGTGGGGCCACGGCCCCCACGTGATCCACCCGATCCGGGTGATCGATCCCGACGGCGACGGACGCCCGACGGTCGTCGCCACCAGCCTGGGCAACTTCCTGTTCGATCAGTCCATGCCCGGCACCCGCCGGGGCGCAGTGCTCGAGGTCCTGGCCGATGCGCACGGCGCGCTCGCGTACCGCACGGGCATCGTCCAGCATCGAGACCGGCGGGTCCACTTCCGCGGGTGGCGGCCTCCGGCGCCCGGGGCCACCGCCGTCGCGGTCGAGGGCGGCTGGTGGGCGGCTGCCCGAACGGTCGCGCTCGTGGAACGGGACCGGTTCCTTTCGCTGGCCGGCTTCGACGGGGATGTGGTCGAGGCAACCGTTGGCGACTCGGACGGCGATGGGCGGCCCGAGGTCGTCGTGGCCTTCCGCCGTCCGTTTCGGCTCACGGAGGTCAACGCGCTCCTGCCGGCCCCGTCCGTGATCGACACGGAGGGTCGAACCGCGCACGTCGGCCTGTATCGCCTCGGCGACTTCCGGCCACTCTGGGTGGCCGGTACCCTGCTCCGGCCGGTCGTCTCGGTCGCCGCGTGCGACGGCGCGCTGGCCCTCGCCTACTCGACCCTTGACGACTCATCCGTGGTGGCGACCGGCGCCTGGGTCTGGCGCGAGTTCGGGTTCCTGCCTCTTCCGGACATCGAACGCCCGGGCGTGCCGGCCTGCGCCGACGTCGACGGCGACGGCGGCCTGGAACCCGTCGTCCTCGAAAGGAGCATCCGATGAAGCGTCGATTCCTCGTCCTCGTATCCGTATCCCTGCTGTTCGTTGCGGGCTGCACGTCCGGTGGGGACGGCGGCCCCAGTCCCTCGGTCACGACCGGCGGACCGACGCAAACCCCCGGTCCCGGCGGCGTCACCCTGCCCCAGTCGGCCATCCGGTTCGCCTCGTTC
>DASWJF010000233.1:0-4954 GCA_036397275.1 Actinomycetota bacterium | reverse complement strand
GGCATCGGGCCGAATGAGGTGAGCGTAGGGAAGGACGAGATCCAGTCCTTCAGCCCGTCGCTCTTCGAGTACATCGGCCACCTGCACATCGCGGTGTCGGGGTTCATCGCGGCCACGGGGCTTGCGGTGCTGTTCCTGGTGGCGTTCGGGGTGCGACGAGGGGCGCTGTGGGCGTGGGTCGGCGCGGTGGCGGCGCCGGTCCTGGGACTGGCGGTGGCGCTCCCGGCGCACTACCCGAACGACTTCGACACGCTCGGGCACCTCGGTCTGGTCTACCTGGCCACGGCGATCTTCGTGGTGGGGGCCCTGATCTCGCTCACGGGGATCATGGCGAAACGGCCTTCGGGCTGAGCGATACGGCGTCGAGCACGCCGAGGGCCTCGCTCCGCTCCTCCTCGGTGAGCGTGCGGAGCGGGGCTCTCACGTCTTCCCGCACGGGCACCCCCCGGGCCGCGAGGACTACCTTCAGCGCCGCGTGGAACGGGACCCGGTTCAGCCGGTCGCGCAGCATCACTACGATCCGGTGGGCCTCCGGGCTGCGCCGGTGGGCCAAGGCCGCGACCACCTCGGGGAACGCGGCGGCGAGCCCGGACACCGTGCCGATTGCGCCCCGCTCCAAGCCCTGAAGGACCAGCGGCTCCGAGCCGATGAGCACGTCCAGCCCGTCGATGAGGTAGGGCTCGACCTTCTCGAACGGGGTGTCCGAGACCTTCAGGCCTGCGAGGTTCGGAACGACCGCCCGCAGCCGCTCGATCACCGGGATGGGGATGGCGTAGCCGCTTCGGGCGGCGAACTCGTAAAGGTAGAAGGGTACCGGCGCGCACGCCTCGGCCGCCGACCGGAAGTGGGCGAACAAGCTGTGCTCGTCGAAGGCGAAGAACGGCGGCCCGATCGCGGCGACCGCGTCGGCTCCGGCTTCGGCCGCGTGCCGTGCCAGGGCCGCGGTGTCAGCGGTGGTCTGTGCGCCGCAGTGCACGGCCACGGCGAACCCCTCCGGCCGCGCGGCCAGGAACAGCTCGGCTGCCCGTCTCCGTTCGTCGACGGAAGAGAGCAGGCCCTCGCCGGTGGTGCCGCACGCGAGGATGCCGTCGAGCCCACCCGCCGCGAGGAACGCGACGAGCGGTTCGAACGCGTCCTCATCGAGTGACGCCCCGCCGTCCCGCAGTGGCGTGACCGATGCGGCGAGCGCTCCACGCAGCATGGCGTGAACCCTACAGGGCGGGCGGCTTACGCTCCTCGAATGCCCGGTCGAGCGCGAACGGGTTCTCCTCGGCCTTGCCGGTCAGGAGGTCGACCAGGAGCCTGCTCCCGGCCGGACCGAGCATGATCCCGTGGCCGCCGTGGCCGGTGTTCACCCACAGGCCCTCGATCTCCGTGGGGCCGATCAGGGGCCGGTGGTCCGGCGTTACCGAGTACTGCCCGGCCTGAAGGAGCCACGGGACGGCGCCGCGACGCCAGACATCGCGCCAGAAGGGAGCCACTCGGGCCACGGAGAACGAGCTCGAGGGGTCGAGGAGCCGGACCGCAAAGGCGGTGTCGGTCGGCACCTCGTCGGTGGGCGGACTGGGCGGCGTGGCGGGGTCCGTGAACAGCAACCACGCGCCGCGGAGGGCCGGCCGCCAGTGCACCCCCGTGTCCTCGTCGATCGTCATCGGCGCGTCGGCCGGCACCTCGGGCACGTCGGGGAGGATCAGCTTCTGGCGGATCACGGTGACGATGGGGAGCTCGATGCCCGCGGCGGTGGCGAGCGGTCCCGAGAGCGGCCCCGCGGCGATGACGGCCGTCTCGGTCCGGACTCGGCCCTTCGTCGTCTCGACGGACGCGAGCCTGCCACCGGACGTCTCGAACCCCGTGGCCGTGCAATCGACCACGATGTCCGCGTCCGACCCCTCGGCCAGCCCGAACGTGAGCTCCTTCGTGTCGAGGAACCCGTCCCCGGCCCGCCATCGGGCCTGGAGCACGTTCTCCCCCACGTACGGGAACCGCCGGCGGACCTCCTCGCCGGGCAGGATCTCGACGTCGGTCTGGCCCCACGAGTGCTGCAGGCCGACGAGCTCCCGTTGGCGGTCGGCGTTCGCCGCATCGGTGGTAAGCCACAGGTACCCCTGGAGGCGGACGTCGAGGCGGTACCGGTCCTGTCCGGTGGCCTGTTCGAAGTTCAGGAACAGCTCGGCCGACTCCCGGACCAGCGCCAGCTCCTCCAGGTTGTCGAACTGGAGCCGGAAGGCGCCGGCGGCGACCGGCGTCGTGAGCGTGCAGAGCGCGGGCCGCGCTTCCACCAGGAGCGGCCGGAAGCCGGCCCGGGCCGCGTGGAACGCCGTGGCGGCACCGGCCACGCCGCCCCCGATGATGACGAGCTCCGCCGAGGCCGGCGGCTCGTCGAGATACCTCACCCCGTGGGCTCGGCGATCGCCGCGACCAGCTCGCGGCAGAATGCCGGGATGTCCTCCACCACCCGGCCCCACACGATGTTGCCGTCGCGGAAGGCCGGCTCGTCCACCCACGTCGCCCCCGCGTTCACCAGGTCGTCCTTGATGCCGAGGCTGCCGGTGGCGCGGTGGCCGGTCACGATGCCGGCGGAGATGCCCACCAGGCCCGCGTGGCAGATCAGGCCGACCACCTTGCCCTGGTCGTAGGCCTTGCTCACGAGGCTCGTGACCTCCTCGTACCGGCGGAGCTTGTCGGGTGCCCACCCGCCGGGGACGACCACGGCGTCGAAGTCGTCGGCGCTCACGTCCTTCGCGGCAACGTCGCTCTTCGCCGCGAGCGCGTTCTTCCCCCGAACCTCCTTGCCGGCCGCGGTCCCTACGATCGTGACGTTCGCGCCCTCCTCGCGAAGGCGCATCACGGTCACCCAGAACTCCAGGTCCTCGAACCCCTCCTCCAGGAACACGGCGATCTTCCGTCCGCGCAGTCGCTCAGTGTCTGCCACGGTGCCTCACCTCCGGTTCGGACTGTACCGCTCAGGTCCGGATCTGGGCGAAGCGGTACCCCACGCTCCGAACCGTCTCGATCAGCCACGCGTGGTCCTGCCCGAACTTCGCGCGCAGCCGGCGAACGTGCACGTCCACGGTCCGCATGCCGCCGAAGTAGTCGTACCCCCACACCCGCGCCAGGATCTCCTCCCGGGTGAACACCCGCCCCGGGCTGGAGGCGAGGAGCTTCAGTAGCTCGTACTCCATGTACGTGAGGTCGAGGATCCGCCCCTCCAGGATGGCCTGGTACGTGGAGGTGTTCAGCCGGAGCGGGCCGCGGCGAACGACGTCGGGCCCGTCCCGGCCAGTCCTCAGGCCGAGCAGCCGAAGGCGCGCGGCCAGCTCCTCGGCCGCGTACGGCAGCCGGACGAACTCGTCGCACAGGTGCTCGTTGCCGGCCACGACCCACAGGTCCGCCGGGTCCACCAGCCAGACCAGCGGCACGTGGCCGGATCCCTCGGCCGAGCGAAGCTCCTCGGACACTCGGATGGCCTCCTTCGGCTCGGCACCCGCGGCGATCAGGGCGATGGAGGGGCCGACGGGAGGCGGGTCCAGCGTCTGCGCGAACACGGGCAGGTAGCCGAGCAGGGTGAGGTCCGCCACCAGCCGGTTCCGCAGGTCCTCGTCGTCGGCGACGACGAGGACCTGCTCGGCTGCGGCCGCCGGGGCGGGCCCCGGCCGGACGCTCTCTCGGCTCGCGCTCATAGCCTCGGCAGGTTCCGCTCGATCTCGAGCCCCGTCACGTAGCTGCGGTACTCGTCCCATTCGGCCCGCTTGTTGGCGATGAACCACTCGAACAGGTGCTCGCCCAAGGTCTCCCGGACCAGCTCGCTCCGCTGCATCTCCCCCAGCGCCTCCGGCAGGCTCTCGGGGAGGGACTCGATGCCGCCGCTCCACCGCTCGGCGTCGCTCTTTCGATGGATGTCGTCGGACGCCTCGGGGGGGAGGTCGTATTCCATCTCGATGCCGCGCAGTCCCGCGGCGAGGATCACCGCGAACGTGAGGTACGGGTTGCACGCCGAGTCGGGGGCCCGGTACTCGATCCGGCACGCCGACTCCTTCCGCGGCTTGGTGAGCGGCACGCGAACGAGCGCCGAACGGTTGCGGACCCCCCAGCACACGTAGACCGGCGCCTCGTACCCGGGCACCAGGCGCTTGTACGAGTTGATCCACTGGTTCGTGATCGCGCTGATCTCGCGGGCGTGCCGCAGCAGCCCGGCGATGAACGCCCGGGCCACCTTCGACAGGTAGTACTGGTCGGTGGGGTCGAAGAAGGCGTTGCGGTCGCCCTCGAACAAGGAGAGGTGCGTGTGCATGCCCGACCCCCAGGCACCCTGGATGGGCTTCGGCATGAACGTCGCGTACACGCCGAGCTCCTGCGCGACCTCCTTCGCCATCAGCCGGAAGGTCATGATCGAGTCGGCCATGGTGAGCGCGTCGGTGTGCCGAAGGTCCACCTCGTGCTGCGAGGCCGCCAGCTCGTGGTGGGAGTCCTTCACCAGGACCCCGAGCTGCTCGAGGCCGGTGATGACCCTGCGCCGGAAGTCGCTCCCCACGTCGAGCGGGGTGAGGTCGAAGAAGGAGCCGGCGTCGAGCGGCTCCGTGTCGTGCGCGTCCTTGAACAGGAAGAACTCGATCTCCGGACCCGCGTAGAAGGTGAACCCGAGCTCCGAGGCCCGGGTGATGGCCCGACGCAGCACGTGCCGGGGGTCCCCCTCGAACGGCCCGCCCTCCGGCGTGTGGATGTCGCAGAAGATCCTGGCCACCGACGGTGAGCCGGGGCGCGACGGAAGCATCTGGAACGTCGAGGGGTCGGGCCAGGCGATCATGTCGGCTTCCTGCACCCGGGCAAAGCCGCCGATGGCAGACCCGTCGAACCCCACGCCCTCCTCGAGGGCCTCGGGGATCTCCTCCCCCGGGATGTCGAAGGACTTCAGGAACCCCAGCACGTCGGTGAACCACAGCCGGACGAACCGGAC
>DASWJF010000232.1:0-7392 GCA_036397275.1 Actinomycetota bacterium | reverse complement strand
CGCGCTCTATGCCTCGATGCCGTTCCTGGGCAAGCTGTGGGCCATCTTCGCCGTGTCGTTCCTGATCGAGTCGCTCTCCCTGCTGTGGACGCCGGCCCGCGACGCCAGCCTGCCGAACCTCGTGCCCAGGCGGCAGCTCGCCAACGCCAACTCGCTCGGACTCCTCTCGACCTACGGGACGCTCCCCCTGGGCGGGGCGATCTTCGCCTTCCTCGCGGGCACGTCGGGCCTGTTCCCGTACCTGAAGTTCCGGCCCGAGTTCCTCGCGCTCTGGCTCGACGCCGGGACGTTCGGTTTCTCCGCCCTGATGATCAGCCGGATCCCCATCCCCACGCCGCCCTCCAGGGCCGTGGGGAAGTTCGAGATCTCCCATGTGTGGAGGGACATCACCGAAGGGGTCCGGTTCCTGCGCGAGCACCCGCTCGCCTCGTCCATGACCGTGGGCATCGTCTCGGCGTTCAGCGCGGTCGGCGCCGTGCTCGCGCTGGGGCCGATCTTCGCAAGGACGACGCTCGCCTCGGGCGCGGCGGGCTGGGGACTCCTGGTCACGTCGTTCGGCATCGGCATGGGGATCGGGATGGCGTCCCTGAACAAGCTCGTCGAGTACGCCGAGCGCGACCGTCTGCTCGTGTGGTCGTTGGTCGCGGCGGCCGCGACCCTCTTGGTGCTTGCGGCGATGCCCACCATCGCGGGGGCGGCCGCGCTGACGGTGGTGCTGGGCTTCTTCTGTGGGGGGGCGTGGGTATCGGGCTACGTCCTGCTCCAGGAGAACGTAGCCGACGAGTACCGAGGCCGCACGTTCGGGTCCCTCACCGTCCTGTCGCGGTTCGGCCTGTTCCTGTCGCTGGCGGGGTTCCCCGCCCTGGCCGGCCTGATCGGGTTGCACCATTTCGTGAGGGTGGGCGGGGTTGAGCTCGACCTGTCCGGAACCAGGGTCGCGATGATGGTCGCCGGCCTGGGCGTCATCGTGGCCGCCGACGTGACCCGCAGGGGACTGAAGCGGTTCCGGGTGAGCCGGCCCAAGCCGCTCGCGCTCGTCCCCAAGCTGAAGCGGCCTCCCCGGCGGGGCATCTTCGTGGTGTTCGAGGGAGTCGAGGGCTCCGGCAAGGGCACGCAGATCCGCCTGGCCAAGGAGTGGCTGGAATCGGAACGGACCGACGTGCTCGTGACGCGGGAGCCCGGCGGCACACAGGTGGGCGAGCGGTTGCGGGACCTCCTGCTCGGCCACGACATCGGGCACATCGAGCCCCGGACCGAGGCCCTGCTGTTCGCGGCGAGCCGGGCCCAGCACGTGGCGAGCGTGATCCGGCCGGCCCTCGCCGAGGGAAAGGTCGTGATCTGCGACCGGTACATCGACTCCTCCGTGGCGTACCAGGGATGGGGGCGAGGGCTCGGCGAACAGGACGTCCTCACGCTCAACGTGTGGGCCACCCAGGGATTGTTCCCGGACCTGGTGCTCCTCCTCCACTTGGAGCCGGAGGCCGGCCTCCTGCGCTCGCTGGAAGAGCCCGATCGGATCGAGATGGAGTCGGGGGACTTCCATGCCAAGGTGTCCAACGCCTACCTCAAGATCGCCGAGGAGCATCCGGAGCGGTTCGTGGTGATCGACTCGAGCGGTCCGCCGGAAGAGGTGCACGAACGGGTGAAGGAGGCCATGCGTCGCGTGCTGAAGGAGCGCGAGGAGGACGAGCGGGGCGGCCGGGATGCGTGACTCGGCCGTCCTCGACCGCGTGCCCGGCCAGGACCCGGCCATGGCCTTCCTCCGGCAGGCCGCGGCCCGGCCCCACCACGCCTACCTCCTGGCCGGGCCGGAGGGATGCGGCAAGCAGCTCGCCGCTCGGGCGTTCGCCGCGGCCCTGCTCTGCAAGGACGGTGGGTGCGGCGAGTGCCGCGACTGCCGGCTGGCGCTGGACGAACGCCACCCGAACGAGTTCCTGGTCGAGCCGGAGGGGCGCGACATCCACGTGGACACCGTCCGCGATGAGGTGTGGCACCCTGCGTACCGCACGGCGCCCGAGCCCGGGCGGAAGGTCTTCCTGATCCGGGAGGCCGACCGCCTGAACCCGGCAGCCGCCGACACGCTCCTCAAGGTCCTGGAGGAACCCCCGGCCGACACCGTCATCCTGTTGCTGTCGGCCCGGCCCCACGAGCTCCCGGAGACGGTGCTGTCCCGGTGCCACGTCGTGACCTTCCGCCCGCTCGCCGAGGACTTCGTCGCGGAGACCCTGGCCGGCGAGGGAGTGGATCGCCCGCTGGCGATGCTCGCAGCCCGCCTGGCAGGGGGGAACCTGGGACGGGCCCGCCGCCTGGCCACCGGGGCCGACGGGCTCGCGTTCCGAGACGTGGGCATGGAGGCGCTTCGCCGGGCGGCCCCCGGTCCGCAGGGTGCGCTGGACGCCGCCGACCTCGTGCTGGAGGCGGCCGAGCGCTACCGGAAGGGGCTCAGGGATCAGCTCGACGTGGACCTGGCGCCCTTCCTGGACGAGCAGGGCAGACCAGAGGAGGTATACCGCGGCGCCATCCGCCGGCTGGAGGAACGGCACAAGCGGCGGGTCAAGCGGGCCGAGCGCGACTACGTGGACTGGGTGCTGCTGGCCGTCTCCGTCGCGCTCCGGGACCGCATCGTGGCGGCCGTCGGGGGAGGCGAGGAGCTCGCCATCAACCTGGATCTTCAGGCCCAGGCGACGTCGGATGTGGTGGCCGAAGCACTGGGGCTGGCGGCGGTGGAGGAGGCCCGGGCGGCCCTGGCCGAAGAGCTGAACCTGAACCCCCGGCTGGTGCTGGAGCGGGCGTTCCTCCGGCTCGGCGCGGTGGCCGCCTAGGAGGGTGGCCCCGCGAGGCGGGGGTAGTCCTGGAGGACGTGGCTCATCCGCTCGATGTTCGAGGCCTCCTGCCGGAAGTCGAGCTCGCGGTGGAGCGACGACGACAGGTGCTCGAACACCGCGCCCATGTCGATGACTTGCTTCAGGCCGGGGCGGTCGGACACCTTCTCCGCGAACAGCTCGAGGAGGGCCAGGTCCTGCTCGATCTCCCCGCGGGCCGTGGGGCGCTGGACCTTGACGACCACGCGCTCCCCGCCGGTCAGTGTGGCCCGGTGGACCTGGGCGATCGTCCCGGCGGCCATGGGCCCGGGGTCGATGGACTCGAACACGTCCTCCCACGGCACGCCGAGCTCCTGCTCCATCACACGAACCACTTCCCTTTCGGTGAGCGGCGGCACGTTGTCCTGGAGCGTCGCGAGCTCCTCGATGAACTCCGGGGGAAGGAGGTCGGGACGGGTCGAGAGGACCTGGCCGAGCTTGGCGAACGTCGGACCCAGCTCCTCCAGGGCGGAGCGGAGGTGCGGCCTGCTTGCGACGGCCGGTGGCTCCCTCCTCGTACGCCTTGCCGAACAGGGCCTTCACCCCGTGCTTCGTCATCACGGCCGCGATGCGCGCCCTCGCGGATGACCCGCGTGGGCCGAACGACCTGCGCCGTCACGCCGTCGGCGAGAAGATGTTGACGATGATCACCGTGCAGGGTGCGTTGTGGGAGATCCGGTTGGGGACGTTTCCGAGCAAGGAACTCCTTCCGCCCGGCCATGGCGGCGTTGCCGACCACGAGGACGTCGGCCCGCTCCTCCTCCGACGCTCGGACTATGGCCATGGCCGGGTCGTCGTGCACGAGCACCTGGGACCGGGCCCGCTCCCCGGCCAGCTCGAACGCGAGCTTCTGGAGCTCGTCGGCCGCGGCTCCGGCCCGGGTCGCCTCGGCGGCCCCGTACTCGGTGGCGCCGGGGCTGGTGGGGACGACCACCTGGACCAGGAGCAGCTCGGCGGCGTACCGGTCGGCGAGCGCCGCGGCCCACCCCACCGCGCGGTCGGCGGTCTCGGAGCGGTCGGTGGCCACCATGACCCGGGAGACGCCGGGCGACGTGCGAGATGCGTTCGGGGTTAGTATGCCCTCGCATTATCCCTGCGGGTTGGCCAACGGACCATTGGGTAGACACGGCCACGCCGCCGGAGTAGCTCAGCCTGGCAGAGCAACCGCCTCGTAAGTGGTAGGTCGAGGGTTCGAATCCCTCCTCCGGCTCCAGATTCCGGCGAAAACGATCCCGAGGTGTAGGCGGCGTGGTCCGGCGCTCCATGAGTGAAGGAGACGATGATGCCGCAAGAGATCGACCGCGACGAAGTGCGCCGCCACCTGGACCGGGGAGCTCAGCTCGTCGAGGTGCTTCCGGCCAATGAGTACGAGGAGGATCACCTTCCGGGTGCCATCAACCTGCCCCTTCGACGGCTCGAGGCGGAAGCCCGCGACGTGCTGGACCGGGGCCGGCCGGTCGTCGTGTACTGCTGGGACTCGGCCTGAGACCTCAGCCCACGAGCCGCGTGGCGGCTCGAGAGCTTCGGGTTCACCGAGGTGTACGACTACGTCACCGGCAAGCTGGACTGGCTCGCGGCAGGACTGCCCTCGGAGGGCACGAACGCCGAGCGCCCCCGGGCTGGAGATGTCGCCCGGAGCGACGTTCCAACCTGCCAGATGGACGAGCGGCTCGGCGACGTTCGGGAGCGGGTGCGAGCCGCCGGATGGGAGGCCTGCGTGGTCGTGAACGAGGAACGGGTGGTGCTGGGCCTGCTCCGCTCGAAGGAGCTCGAAGCCAACCCCGAGCTTCGCATCGAGGAGGCCATGCGCCCGGGCCCCAGCACCTTCCGGCCGTTCGTCTCCGTCGATGAGATGGCGACGTTCATGATCGAGCACGACCTCGAGAGCGCCCCCATCACGACGTCCGACGGAAGGCTCGTGGGCTTGCTGAAGAGGGAGGACGCGGCGAGGGTTGCACTGGAGCTCCGCCAAGCCGAGCGGACCGAGCCGAAGGATCGAGGGCGGCCATGACCGACCAGGCGGCCGAGCTGTCCTGTTCGGCGTGCGACGCGGGGATCGACCGCTGCGAGTTCTGCGAGGAGACCGACTGCGCGAAGCCGGTCTGCTACGAGTGCATGACCGTGGCTCTTGGCCAGGTCCTGCGGCAGCCCCACGTGCATGGGGGCTGAGGCTCAGGGCGTCTGCGGGTCCTTGCTAGAATCGCCGTCGTGCTCTCCCAGGTCTCCGTCCCCCCTAACGCGTCGCCGACGATCAACACCGGCGGGTGGGTGTACGGGATGGCAGTGCTGCTCGTGGTCCTGGGCAGCGTGGTGATGCTCCTCATCGTGTTCGGGTACATGCGGTACGCGCCGAGGTTCCAACGCGCCGAGGGAGAGCCGAGGACGGTGAAGGCGCCCCGGGTTCAGCCCGGCAAGGAGGTCCGGCGTCCGGTGAAGATCACCGGCGCGCCGGTCGTGGCCCCGCCACCAGTCCTGGTCGCCGCGGCGGCTCCGTCGGCGCCGCCAGCCTCTGCCGCCCAGGCTCCCCCGCCTCCTGCCGCCGCTTCCGCCTCCGCCGCGCCACAGGGCACGGCAGGGGGTCCGGCGGCCGCCTCCGTCGCCGCCGCGCCCGAGGCCGCGCCTCCAGCCGCTGCCGCAGGCGAGCATCGGGAGGTCTCGCTCGACCAGGAGACGTTCGAGAAGACCCTGGCCGAGCTGCTGGAGAAGGGCACCGACCGCCGCGTGGCCGAGGGGCAAGCCCGGCGCGCCGCCTTGATCGCCGCGAGGAAGAAGGCCGGGGGCTAGGGCCCCCGGGAGTCCCCATGGAAGCCGCCAAGGTCGACTGGTCCATGGGTTCGAGCGCGGCCCGGTTGGTCGACTGGAACACCGCCGCCGAGATCGGTCGACGCGTGGGTGGGCCGGGTCCCCAGCTCCGGGCCATCGACCGCGCGCGCATGCGGGAGGACCTCGCCGAGATCGTCCCGAACGCCGAGTCGCTCGTGTCCGAGTTCACGGGACTGCCCGAGGGCGGGTTCCGCTCGCGGGCTTGGGTGATGTCCCGCGGGGAATGGGTCGGCAGGAACCTCCAGGGCCTCCAGCGCATGCTCGAGCCTCTGGCCCGGCGGATACTGGCAGCCAGCCGGCACCGTTCGGACCTGCGCCGCAAGGCCCTCGGGGCGCAGATCGGCGCACTGCTCGGGTACGTGTCCAGAAAGGTGCTCGGCCAGTACGACGTGTTCCTGCCCCCCGACGACGAGGGGCTGCTGTACTTCGTGGGGCCCAACCTGGCGGAGGCGGAGCGCCGGTTCGGGCTGCCGACCCACGACTTCCGCCTGTGGGTGGCCCTCCACGAGGTCACCCACCGCGTCCAGTTCGCCGGAGCACCCTGGCTCCGTCAATACCTGTCGGGACTGGTGGACGCGTACCTCGACACGGTGCAGCTCGACACCCGGCAGCTCATCGAGCAGCTGAAGCGCGCGGCCCAGGAGGCTCGGGCGGGTGGCGAATGGCGGGGCGCCGGCGCGCTGTTCCTGCTGATGACGCCGGAGCAACGGGACCTTTTCCGCAAGATGCAGGCGACGATGTCGCTGCTCGAGGGCCACGCGTCCTTCGTCATGAACTCGGTTGCCGTCGGGCGTGTCCGGGACCTCGAGCGGATGCGAAGGAGCCTGAAGGAGCGCCGGCGGGCCGGCGGCATGGAGCGGGCATTCCAGCGGGCTATCGGGTTCGAGTCCAAGATCCGCCAGTACGACTTCGGCGAGCTCTTCGTCCGGTCGGCCGTGGAGCGGGCCGGGATGGACGGGTTCAACGTGGTGTGGAGGCGCGAGGAGCACCTTCCGACGATCGAGGAGGTCGCGAGCCCCGAACGGTGGCTCGCGCGGGTCAGGGGATAATGCCCCGCCCCCCGGCGGTGGCCCGAGTGCTCGAGCGGGTGACGGCCACCGCCCGGGCCCACCAGATGTTCCTTCCGGGGGAGACCGTGCTGGTCGCGGTGTCCGGCGGCCCCGACTCCGTCTGCCTGTTGCATGCGCTGGTCGAGCTCCGCAGGTTGTTCCGGATCGACCTCGGCGTGTTCCACTTCGACCACCGGCTGCGGCCCGATTCCGCCGAGGACGCCGGATACGTGCGGCGAACGGCCGACCGCCTCCGCCTTCCGTTCTTCCTGCGGAGCGCGGAGACCAGACCCGACCACGGCGAGTCGGTCGAGGACTGGGCCCACCGCGCGCGGCTGGGCGGGCTAGCGCTCGCCATGCGCGAGGCCGGTGCAGCCCGAGGGGCGCTGGCCCACACCGGCGACGACCAGGCCGAGACGGTTCTCCTGGCCCTGATCCGGGGCGGAGGGCTCGACGCCGTTGCGGGCATCCGGCCGGCGCAGGGGCCGTTCGTCCGCCCGCTGATCGAGGTCTCGCGAGCGGAGGTCGAGGCGTTCTGCCGGGCCCGGCACCTCCGGCCCCGCCTGGATCCGACCAACCGCGACACCCGCCTGCTCCGAAACGCCGTCCGGCTGAAGGTGCTGCCGGCACTGGAGCGGGCGGTGGGCCGGGACGTCCGC
>DASWJF010000231.1:0-2874 GCA_036397275.1 Actinomycetota bacterium | reverse complement strand
CCGCTCGACCCGGCCCCGGATCATCTCCAGGGCCGGCGGTTCGACCAGCGCGGGTTCGGGCAGCATCGGGACGAAGTATGGCAAGCGCGACCCGTCCAGGCCTGGCCGACCCGCCATGCCGCGCACGGCTATAGTGGTCCCCGGCCCTCCGGGCCGAACACACGCCCCGATGAACCGGTTCCGAAACCTCGCGCTCGCCATAGCGGCCACCACCATCGTGCTGTTCAGCGTGGGCGGGCTGGTCCGGGGAACCGGCTCGGGCCTGGGGTGCTCCACCTGGCCCGGATGCGAACCCGGCCGGTTGTTCCCGACCGGGACCATCCACTCGCTGATCGAGTTCTCGCACCGTGTGCTGGCCTTCGCCGTCACCGTGCTGGCGTGCGCCATCGCGGTGGTGGCCTGGCTGCAGCACCGAAGGGACCGCGCGATCCTGTGGTCCGCGATCGCGGCCGTCCCACTCGTCCTCGGCCAGATCGTCGTGGGCGGCATCGTGGTGAGGACCGACCTGAACCCGTGGTGGGTCACGACGCACTTCGCGGTGGCCCTCGCGCTCGTGGCCGACGTCGTGTTCCTGGCCGCGGTCGCGTCGATCCCAAACGCCCGGGGGGACGGGACCCGGGCCGGCTTCGGGCGGCTTGCGCTGGTCGCGACCGTGGTCACCGGCGCGCTGCTGCTGGTGGGGACGTACGTGCGGGCCTCGGACTCACAGCTCGTCTTCACGGACTGGCCGCTGATGGACGGGCGCCTGGTCCCCGCCCTCGGGGGCGCGGCGACGGCCATGTTCCTTCATCGGGTGCTGGCGGCCGCCGCTTTCCTGCTGGCGATGTGGCTGGCCATCCGGGCCCGGACCCTGCCCGGCCGTCCGCCGGACCTGGTGGCCCTCTCGACCGCGGCGGCGGTCCTGTTCGCTGCCCAGGTCATGGTGGGCGCGGCCAACGTGTGGACCAGGCTCCGGCCGTGGGCCGTCGTGCTGCACGTCGCCCTGTCCGTCCTGATCTGGGCAACGCTCGTGGCCCTGGCCGCCGTGTCCCGCCGCCGCGGCGCTTCGATCCATGAACCGGCCACCGAGCGCCGGGATGCCGAGCATGAGTCGTCCGGAGGCCGTTCGCTCCGCGAGACGACCGTGGCCTACCTCCGCCTCACGAAGCCCCGCATCATCGTGTTGCTGCTCATCACCACGGTCCCGGCGATGATGCTCGCGCAGCGGGGGATGCCCTCGCCCTGGCTGGTGCTGGCGACGCTCGTCGGCGGTACGGTCGCCGCGGGCTCGGCCAACGCCATCAACTGCTACCTGGACCGGGACATCGACGAGGTGATGCGCCGGACCCGGCGCCGACCGCTCCCCGCTCACCAGGTCTCGCCGGAGGGCGCGCTCCGGTTCGGCTACGCGCTCGGCGCGATCTCGTTCTTCTTCCTATCGATCACGGTGAACGTGCTCGCGGCGTCGCTCGCCCTGTCGGCCATCGCGTTCTACGTCTTCGTCTACACGCTGTGGCTGAAGCGCACCACCACGCAGAACATCGTGATTGGGGGGGCCGCTGGGGCCGTCCCGGCGCTCGTGGGGTGGGCCGCGGTCACCGGAACCGTTGGGCTCCCCGCGTGGGTGCTCTTCGCCATCGTGTTCGTGTGGACCCCTCCCCACTTCTGGGCCCTGGCCATGCAGTACCGCGGCGACTACGCGGCGGCCGGGGTCCCCATGTTGCCGGTGGTGCGGGGCGAGGAGGAGACCCGCCGGCAGATCCTGCTGTACTCGCTGGTCCTGTTGGGGACGACCCTGCTGCTGTATCCGGTGGCGCGCATGGGGCCGGTGTACCTGGGCACGGCCGTGGCGCTCGGTGGGGTGTTCGTGTACCGGGCGCTTCGGCTGTGGCGCGAACGCACGCCCGCGCTCGCGATGAACCTGTTCAGGTTCTCCATCGTGTACCTGGCGCTGCTGTTCGCCGCGGTCGGGGCCGACGCCGTGCTGCCCCCACGCTAGCGATCAGACCCCCTCGCCAAGGAGCTCCTCGATCATCGAGCGGAGCGCCGCCTCCTCGATCGCGCCGAACGCCCAGTAGCGCATGCGCCCGGTCCGGTCCGTCACGTAGGTGTCGGGGAGCCCCACGAATCCGAAGTCGTAGGCGAGCGCGCCAGCCCGGTCCTGGATGCTCGGGTAGGTCACGCCGAATTCCCTCATGTACTCCCGGGCGGCGGCGGGGTCGTCCCGGTAGTTCACCCCCAGGAAGTAGACGTCCCGGTCGCGGAACTCCCTCCACAGCCGCTCCAGGCCGGGCTGCTCCCGGCGGCACGGCGCGCACCACGTGGCCCAGAAGTTCACCACCACGACCTTGCCCCGGTAGTCAGCGGGATCCACCGACCCTCCCTGAAGGGTCTCGCCCCGGAGCGCCGGGAGCGGCTCGGAGATCTCCCTCACCGCGGGCTCCTGGCCGGCGGCGTTGGTGCAGGCCGTCAGCAGCGCAAGGACGACGAGGAGGCGCTTCATCCTGGTCCCATCCTGCCACGGCACCGCGGGAGCGAACGGGGCCCTACGGTGCGCTCGGGGTGGCCGTCGTCCCCGGCTCCGGCGGCCCCCCGCCGCCGCGCTCCCCTGAGACGCCCACCGTCCCGTTCATGCTCGGATGGACGTCGCAGTGGAAGTAGTACGTCCCCGGGTCGAGCGGCGGGATCGGGTAGTCGATCGAGTCGGGGCCGGTGACGAGGTCGCCCCGGAACAGCACGTTCGCCAGGGTGTCGTCGGAGAAGATCGCCACGTTGTGGGGGACCCCGGCGTCCCGGTTGTCGAAGCGGACGGTCGAGGGAGTGTTCGCCGGGAGGTCGATCTCGCTCGCGTCGAAGGCGATCCCCTGGGCCGCCAGGTCCACCGTGGGGCCGCCA
>DASWJF010000230.1:0-2573 GCA_036397275.1 Actinomycetota bacterium | reverse complement strand
GTTCGGGCTGTTCGGCGGGGCGTCGAACGCGGCGGCCCTGGTCGGCCTGGGAGCGGCGATCACGTTCATCGGGGCGGCCGCCCTCGCGCCGCTGGTTGCCCGGCCCCTCGCCCGCGCGATCGGGTGGCCGCTTCCGGCCCTCGGCATCCCGGGGAAGCTGGGCCGGGAGAACGCGATGAGGAACCCCCGGCGGACCGCCGCCACCGCCGCCGCCCTCATGATCGGGCTCGGCTTGGTGAGCTTCGTGGCCGTGTTCGGGGCCTCGCTCCGCTCCTCGGCCAGCGTGGCCTTAGACGAGACGTTGAAGGCCGACTTCATCCTGTCCACCGGCACGTTCACGCCGTTCTCGGCCCAGGTGGCCCGGGACTTGGAAGGCGACCCGGACCTGGCGGCCGTCTCGCCGTTCCGGCAGGGGCAGGTCCGGGTGGACGACAAACTCGACTTCGCTGCGGGCATCGACCCCGGCACCTGGGGGCAGGTCGCCACGGTGGACATGGTGGCCGGTGAGCTCGGCTCGGTGGGTGGCGACGAGATTCTGGTCTACCGGCCGGTGGCCGAGTCGAACGGGTGGAGCGTGGGCGAGACGATCCCCGTCGAGTTCGCCCGGACCGGGGTGACGGAGCTCCGGGTCGCCGGCATCTTCGGAGACAACCGCCTGCTCGGCAACTACGCGGTCTCCATCGAGACGTACGAGGCGAACTTCCGCGAGCAGCTCGACATCATCGTCTTCGTGAAGTCGAACGACGGCGTGCCGATCGGCCAGGCCCGCGAGGCCGTGGAGTCGGCCGTCGCCGAGTTCCCGAACATCGAGGTGAACGATCAGGCCGAGTTCAAGGAACAGCAGGCCGCGTTCATCGATCAGTTGCTGGCCCTGGTGTCCGCGCTTCTCCTGCTGGCCATCGCGATCGCGCTGCTCGGCATCGTGAACACGCTCGGCCTGTCGATCTTCGAGCGGACCCGCGAGCTCGGACTGCTCCGAGCCGTGGGGATGACGCGGCGGCAGGTGCGCTCGATGATCCGGTGGGAGTCAGTGATCATCGCGGTGCTCGGGGCGGTGCTGGGCGTCGTGATCGGCGTCCTGTTCGGGTGGGCCATGCAGCAGGCGCTCGTAGACACGGGCGTCACGCGGCTCGCCATCCCGCCGGTGCAGCTCGCGATCTACGTGGCTGTCGCGGGCGTGGCGGGCGTGGTCGCGGCCATCCTGCCGGCCCGGCGGGCCGCCAGGTTGAACGTCCTGGAGGCCATCGCGTACGAGTAGGTGCGCGGCCGCGGGCGGAGGGCCGGACCCGTCCGGCTATCATGCGACCCATGCCCAAGGTCCAGCTCCCGGACGGCCATGACGTGGCGCTCCCGGAGGGAGAGCCGATCGGCTCGATCCTGCCCGCCGAGGCGCTCGCCGCCCGGTTCGACGGAGCGCTGGTGGACCTGTCGTTCGTCCCGGACCGGGACGGAAAAGCCGAGCCGGTCTCGGCCGGAGAGCCCGACGGGCTCCACGTGCTTCGCCACTCCACCGCCCATGTGATGGCGCAGGCCGTGTGCGACCTGTGGCCCAGAGCGAGGTACGCGATCGGTCCACCCGTGGAGGACGGCTTCTACTACGACTTCGAGCTGCCCGCGGCCCTCTCGCCCGCCGACCTGGAGAAGGTCGAGGCCCGCATGGCCGAGATCGTCGCGAACGACCGGCCCTTCGTGCGCGAGGAGCTCTCGAGGGAGGAGGCCCTGGAGCGGTTCGCCGACCAGCCGTACAAGCGGGAGGTCATCGAGGGACTCGACGAGACCGAGGGGGCGGGCTCCGACCGCGTGACCGTCTACCGGAACGGCGAGTGGTGCGACCTGTGCCGGGGGCCGCACGTCCCGTCCACCGGGCGACTCGGCGCGTACAAGCTGCTGAAGCTGGCCGGCGCGTACTGGCGGGGCGACGAGACCCGGCCCATGCTCCAGCGCATCTACGGCACGGCGTGGCCGAACGAGGAGGAGCTGAAGGCGTACCTGCACCGTGTCGAGGAGGCCGAGCGGCGCGACCACCGCAAGCTGGGGCGACAGCTCGACCTGTTCTCGTTCCCCGAGGAGCTCGGCCCCGGCCTGGCCGTGTGGCACCAGCGGGGAGGCATCTTCCGCAAGGAGCTCGAGGACTACGTGCGGGAGCTGCACCTGGAGCGGGGCTACGACCTGGTGGTCACCCCCCACCTCGCGCGGCGCGTGCTGTGGGACACCTCGGGCCACACCGCGAAGTTCATCGACAACATGTACCCGGTCATGGACGACGGCGAGGGGAACCAGTACTTCGTCAAGCCCATGAACTGCCCGTTCCACGTCCTCATCTTCAAGTCCCAGGTCCGCTCGTACCGCGACCTGCCGATGCGCCTGTCGGAGCTCGGGACCGTCTACCGGTACGAGCGCGCCGGGGTGGTCCACGGACTGCTCCGCGTCCGCGGCATGACCCAGGACGACTCCCACATCATCTGCCGGGAGGACCAGCTGATCGACGAGATCCTCGCGGTGTTCGAGCTCACATTGGAGATCCACCGCACCTTCGGGTTCGGGGACCCCGTGGTCACCCTGTCGACCCTCGC
>DASWJF010000229.1:0-4891 GCA_036397275.1 Actinomycetota bacterium | reverse complement strand
GGAGCTGGCGGTCGGAATCGAACCGACGACCTGCTGTTTACAAGACAGCTGCTCTGCCAACTGAGCTACGCCAGCCTGGGCCGAGTGTACCCTTCACGCTCGGCGGGACGGCAGCACGTAGGCGTACAGCGCGGCCGCCAGGGAGGCCGAGGCGTTCAGCGAGGACACCTCGCCCCGCATCGGCAGCCGGACGAGCGCGTCGCACGTCTCGCGGACGAGACGCGACAAACCTTCGCCCTCTGAGCCGAGGACCACCGCCACCCGCCCGGGAGGACAGGGATCGTCGTACACGGTGCGGTCCGCCTTCCCGTCCAGCCCGACCACGAAGAAGCCGCCGTCCTTCAGCCGGCCGAGGGCCCGGGGGATGTTCGCGACATGGGCCTGGGGCAGGTGGAGCAGTGCGCCCGCGGAGGCCCGGACGGCGGCCGGGGTCACGGCGGCGGCACGGCGGAGCCTGCTGACGAGCATGGCCGCCCCGGCCGCCTCCGCCGATCGCGCCGCGGCGCCGAGGTTCTGGGGATCGGTGATGCCGTCCAGCACCACGACCACGTCCTCGCCGCCGAAGGGCCACGAGGCCAGGTCCCGCTCCCCCAGTTCGTCTCCGGGGCGGACCCGGGCCACGACCCCGTGGTGGTTGGTGCCCAGCGCGTCGAGCTCTCGCCGGTCGGCCTCTCGAACGCCGACGCCGGCGCGACGGCATGCCTCAAGCAACTCCCGGAGGGGGGTCGTGGCCCGCGAGCCCTGCGCCACAAGGACCTCCAGCGCCCGGCCGGCCCGCACCGCCTCCAGCGAGGCTCGGCGCCCCACCACCACCTGCTCCCGCACTCCGCTCACCCGGCGGACAGGACCGCCAACGCGATGCAGCCGACGCCCTCGCCCGAGAGCCCCAGCCCTTCCGGCACGGTGGCTTTCACCGACACCCGGTCCACCGCCACGCCGAGGGTCGCGGCCAGGTTGCGACGCATCTCCTCCCGCACCGGGGCGACGGCCGGCCGGTCCGCGACGACCGTCACGTCCGCGGAGAACGGGGCGAGCCCTCGCACCCGGACCTTGGCTACGACCCGGGCGAGGAGGTCCATCCCCTCGATCCCGGCAACCTTGGGGTCGGTGTCGGGGAAGTGCTCGCCGACGTCCCCCAGGGCCGCCGCCCCGAGGAGCGCGTCGGCGACGGCGTGGCAGACCACGTCCCCGTCGGAGTGGCCGAGGAGGCCAGGCTCGCCGGGAAAGCGCACCCCGCCCAGGAACAGGGGCCGCCCCACGGCCCACGGGTGCACGTCGAACCCCAGCCCGAAGCGTTGGTCAGCCACGGGCCGGCTCCCCGGCAAGCTCCGCCGCCCGGACCAGGTCCTCCACCGTGGTCACCTTGAAGTTCCCCGGCTCCCCCGCAACCGCCTTGACCCGGTACCCGGCCCACTCCAGGGCGGCCGCGTCGTCGGTGAACTCCAGCCCTTCTCGCGCCGCTCTTGCGTGAGCGTCGCGGAGGGCGTCGGCACGAAACGCCTGCGGCGTCTGTGCCAGCGCCAGCTCGGCCCGGGTCTCTTCGGTCCCGACCACGAATCCGTCCCGCACCCGCTTCACGGTGTCGGGCACCGGCACCACCGGGATTGCACCGTCCGCATCGCCGGCTTCCAGGGCCTCCACGACCGCGAGGAACAGTTGCGAAGACGCGAACGGGCGAGCGGCGTCGTGGCACACGACGATCGGTACGTCCTTCGGGATGGCGGCGAGCGCGGCCCCGACCGATGCGTGACGCGACGCCCCCCCGGCCACGATGACGACGGGCTTGGCCGAGAGGGCGGCCGCTCGGGCTCGTTCCTCGGACCCCGTCGGGACGGTCACCACGACCGAGCCGACGGCGGGGCAGCCTGCCGCGGCTTCGACGGCCCGTGCCACCATGGGCCTGCCGGCCACCTCCACGAAGCCCTTCGGCTCCCTCAGGCCGAGCCGCGCCCCCCGGCCGGCGGCCAGCACGACCGCGACGGCCGCCGCCGTCACGAGCCGTTCGACCCTTGGAGTTGGGCGAAGACCATCCGCCCGGTCGTGGTCTGGATCACGTTTCGAGCCACCACGGTGACCTCCGACCCGATCCGGTCGCTTCCGCCCTCCACCACGACCATGGTCCCGTCCTCGAGATAGCCCACGGCCTGCCCGTGCTCACGCCCCTCCTTGACCAGGGCGAAGGTGAGCTCATCGCCCGGGCCGACCGGCAGGCGGAACGCCGCGGCCAGGTCGTTCAACCGGGGCACCGCGACGGAAAGCGCCTCGGCCACCTTCGAGAGGTTGTGGTCCGTAGTGATGAGGGATGCTCCCCGCTCCCGGGCCAGGCGGATCAAAGCGGCGTCCACGTCGGCCACCCCGGCCTCCTCGACCAGGTGCACCTGGACGGTGGGCGCCTTCTGGAGATCGGCCACCGCGTCCAGGCCCCGCCGACCCCGGCCCCGTCGCTTCGGATCCGACGAGTCGGCAATCCGTTGGAGCTCCTGGAGCACCGCGTCGTGGATGAGGACGTCCCCGGTGAGGAACCCGGTCTTCGCCAGGTCAACCACCCGTCCATCGATCAGAGCGCTGGTGTCGACCACCGCGATCTCCCCTCCGGCCGTGCCCGCGGCCCGGGGCTTCAGCCCGATCAGCCCGAACAGCTCGGCCTGCCGGGAACGCCCCACCCGGTACCCCAGGTACCCCAGCGTGACGTAGACGAACGCCACGGTCGTCCACGCGGCGAGGGGGGGAAGACGAAACATCGGAACGGAGGCGAGCGCAGCGACGCCCAGGCCGATGAGGAGGCCCATCGTGCCGGCCACTAGCTCGGGGGCGGGGACCCGGCGGAACTCACGCTCCATCTCGTTCACCGCCGATGCCGTCTGGCGCCCGAGAACCCCGCCCAGGACGAAGCCGGTCCCCGACCCGAGGATCACGCCCAGCAGGGTCCGGGTGGTGGCGGGGCTCCCCACTTGGGTGGCGACGGTGTAGCCGCCCGCGGCGAACAGCAGGACGAAGATCAGCCGCACGGACTCGACGAGCCGTCCTCGGGGGATGGCCCGAGGTTCCTCGCCCGATCCGTTCACCGGCCTACCGTGCCTCTCGGGCGGCGTCGGCGCAAGCACCGACCGCCCGGCCGCCGGCCGCCCCTGGGAAGGGTGTGGGCTACGCCTCGGCGAGGACCCGCGACTGGTGCGACTCCTCGAGCACCTTGTCGATCATGGCCTCGGCCTTCTCCTCGGTCCCGTCGGTCGCGTAGGCGAGCTCCGAGGTGAGGATCTGACGGGCCTTCGTGATCATGCGCTTCTCGCCGGCGGAGAGGCCGCGGTCGCGCTCGCGGATGGACAGGTTCCGAACAACCTCGGCCACCTGGTAGATGTCCCCGGAGCGGAGCTTCTCGATGTTGTTCTTGAACCGCCGGCTCCAGTTGGCCGCCATCTTCGATTCGTCCTGCCGCAGGACGTTCAGGACCTTCCTGACCCCGCTTTTGCTGACGACCTCTCGGAGACCGACCTCCTCGGTGCTGTCGACCGGCACCATCAGGGTGAGGTCGCCGTACGCCACGCGGAGGACGAAGTACTTCCGCTTCTCGCCGAGGATCTCGCGTTCCCGAAGCTCTTCGATAACTGCTGCGCCATGTTCCGGGTGCACAACCGTGTCGCCCTTGCGGAACACACAACCCCCTCGAGTCGAAATGTGGACGGTTCGCACACATCCAAGATAGCACGGCGCGCTTCCCTGCCGCAAATGAAAACCCCTGGTCAGAGGCCTATTTCGGTGCGTCTTGGCTGTTCGGGAGGCCTAGGCCACACGGTCACGGCGGGCCCTCGGGGCCGCAACCCGTGCCCATCGCAGCGCGTCCGCCACGTGCCTGACCGGCGCGATCCGCACCCCATCTGCTGACCTCGCCTCCTCGGAAGCGAACACTGTGGTCACTCCGGAGGCCTTGGCCGCGGCGAGGCGCTGCCCCATGGCCGGGGCGGTCCGGACCAACCCGGTGAGCCCGATCTCGCCCACGAAGGCGCTGTCCGGCGGGGGTGGGATCCCGGACGCGGCCGAGGCCAGGGCCGCCGCCACCGCGAGGTCGCAGGCAGGATCCTCGATCCTCACGCCCCCGGAGGTGGCCCCGTACAGCTCCACTCTGGCCAGGCGGATCCCCACTGCCCGGTCGAGCACCGCGGCCACCAGCTGGAACCGGCGGAGGTCGAGGCCGGCAACCTGGCGGCGGGCCGGCCCCTCGGCGGGCACAACCAGGGCCTGGACCTCGATCGCCACGGCCCGGCGCCCGGTCCGGGGAAGCGCCGTGGCCGCTCCAGGCTCGCCCGCCCCGGAGCGGAGCAGCTCCCCGGGGTCGATCTCGTGCAGCCCGTCGGTTGCCATCTCGAACCAGGCCACCTCGCCATCGGCCCCGAACCGATTCTTGGTCCCTGACAGCATCCGAAGCCCGGAACGGGGGTCTCCGTCGAAGGTGAGGACGACGTCCACCGCATGCTCCAACGTCCGGGGGCCGGCCACGTCGCCGTCCTTGGTGACGTGGCCGGCGAGGAGGACGGCGATGCCCTCGGCCTTGGCCATCCCTACCAGGGCGTCGGTGCACGAGCGGACCTGGGACGGCCCCCCGGGCATCTGCCCGCCCGACGGGTCCCTGAGGGTCTGGATCGAGTCCACGGCGACGAGGAAGGGGCCGGCGGCACGGGCCGCGTCCATCACGGTCCCGAGTTCCCGGCCGGGGACGAAGGTGATCCCGTCGCCTGCGATCCCCAGGCGCTTGGCGCGCAGCCCGACCTGGTCCCTCGACTCCTCGCCCGACGCGAGGAGGCAGGGGAGCCCGGCGCCCGACAGGTTCGCCACCAACTGGAGGAGAAGGGTCGACTTGCCGATGCCGGGCTCGCCCGCCAGCAGGGCGACGGTG
>DASWJF010000228.1:0-6796 GCA_036397275.1 Actinomycetota bacterium | reverse complement strand
CGGGACCGCACCTCGAGCATGGGCCGCACGTTCTCCACGGCCTTCTTGAGCGTGATCACCGGGTCGTTCGCGGTGCGCTCGGAGATGACCTCGAGGGCCGAGTAGACGGTCCGCTCGGCCAGCGACTTCTTCCCGTCCAGGAGGACCTTGTCGATGAGCTGCGTCACCAGGGGGTTCTGGTAGACGGGGTCGGGCTCGACCTCCCGGCGTACGGCAGGACCCTTACGCGGCATGGCTACTCACCCGCCCTCTTCGCGCCGTACCGGGACCGGGCCTTCCGTCGATCCCTGACCCCGGCCGTGTCGAGGGTGCCGCGGATGATCTTGTACCGAACGCCGGGGAGGTCCTTCACCCGGCCCCCCCGCACCAGGACGATGGAGTGCTCCTGGAGGTTGTGGCCGATACCCGGGATGTAGGCGGTGACCTCGACCCCGCTGGTCAGGCGGACGCGCGCGACCTTCCGAAGGGCCGAGTTCGGCTTCTTCGGGGTGGTCGTGTACACGCGCGTGCAGACCCCGCGGCGCTGCGGAGAGCCCTTGAGCGCAGGGCTCTTCGTCTTGCTCCGCGGGCGCTCGCGCCCGTTTCGGACCAGCTGTTGGATCGTAGGCATGGCTCTCTCGTCTTCACTCTCGCCGTTTCTCCACAGGGGGCCCAAACGAAAGCCGGACCCGCGGGCCCGGCTCCCAGGGACTTTCCTCGGGCACAGTTGTCCCTTCGGGGTACCCCCTGAAAGCTCGCATGGATACCGGACCCGTCCGCCGGGTCCGGGGCGCAACCGTTAAGGCTACTAGGCACGAAGCATGCCCGTCAACGAACCGGCCGGCCTATCCGCCCTGCTAGCGTTGGCAACCGTGCCCAGCCTGCCCGAGCTTTTGGACCTGGCCGAACGGGCCGCCCTGGGAGGCGGCGAGGTCGTGCTGGCGGGGCGGTCCGGGGCGTCCGCCGAGCGAAAGGGAGCCGGGGACTACGTCACCGAGGTGGACCGGGCGTCGGAGCAGGTCATCAGGGAGGTCCTGGGCGTGGGACCCGACATCCCCGTCGTCGGCGAGGAAGGTGGGGGCGAGCCGGGGGAGCGCTACTGGGTGGTGGACCCCCTGGACGGAACCACCAACTACCTGCACGGATTCCCCGTGGTGGGGGTCTCGGTGGCTCTGGTGGTAGAAGGGAGCCCGGTCGTGGGCGTCGTCCACGCCCCGTTTCAGGAGGAGACGTACCTGGCCGCCAGGGGCCAGGGGGCTCGGCTCCGCCGGGGGGCTGGGGAGGCCGTGGCCATGACGGTCTCGGACCGGCCCCCGGACCGAGCCGTGGTGGGGACCGGGTTCCCCTTCCGGCAAGAGGACTCCCTCCCCCGGTACCTGGCCGCGTTCGAGGGCTGCCTGGAGCGGTTCGAGGACCTCCGGAGGCCGGGGGCGGCGGCGCTCGATCTGGCCTGGGTTGCCGCCGGGGTGTTCGACGGATTCTTCGAGCTCGGCCTGTCGCCCTGGGACGTCGCCGCCGGGGCCCTGCTGATCGAGGAGGCCGGCGGGGTGGTGACCGACTGGGAGGGGCGCCCCGGCTACCTGTCCGGCGACGTCCTGGCGGGCAACCCAGCCGTCCACGCGGCGCTGCTGGACATCGCCCGAAGGGGGTAGGCGGCTGGACCGCGGGTGCGTTTGCGGAGAGGTGTATGGGAAGGTGCGCGGGACTCATCAGCGTGCTGACAACAAACGCGCAAGTGGAATTCGTCAGCGTGCTGACAGGTGGCGGTTGGGACATCGGCGGATCCACCGGGCCGGAGGAGCACATCTTCCATGTCGGTGGCATGCGCTACGACATCCCCGGTGCAACCCGAACCATCCCACCGCGACGTCCCGATCGCACAGACCGTACCCGACGCGCCGAGCGCTCGGGACGTCATCTCCGCGGCACGGCGCTTCCACCGGCTCCTCCGTGCCGAGCTCAACGGGAGGCTCGCCGGCCTGTCGCTTTCCTATGCGCAGTACGAGGTCCTGGAGATCTTGGAGGCAGAGCCGAAGCTGCACGCCGGCGAGCTCGCCCGGTGCCTGAAGATCAGGCGGCAATCCGTCCACCGTCTGGTGGCGCAGCTCGTCAGGGGGGACCTGGTCGACGTGCTCCCGAAAGACGGAGGCATCAGAGGCATCAGGTTGACCCCGACCGGCCGCAGGCGCCTGGCGACATGCCGAAAGACTCTCGAAGGCACGGAGGGCGCACTCGGGAAGGTCCCCGCAGAGACCCGCGCGTTGCTCGTGGAAGCCCTGGGCGCGTGCGAGGCGGCCCTCGCTCCGCCCCCTTCTCCCTGGTGGTGGGACTAGGTGTAGCCCCTGCTACTCCTCCGGGGCGAAGGAGCCGCCCAGCATCTGCTCGGCCTCCTCGCGGGTGAGGCCGGACAGGACCGGTTCGGCTTCGCCCGCCGCGGCCAGCTCCCGCTGCCGGACCAGCCAGTACTCGGGGATGGCCTCCGGCTTGATGCGCACCGCAATGTTCCGGTAGCGGCTCATGCCGGTGCCGGCCGGGATCAGCTTGCCGATGATCACGTTCTCCTTCAACCCGAGCAGCTGGTCGGACTTGCCCGCGATGGCGGCCTCGGTCAGGACCCGGGTGGTCTCTTGGAACGATGCCGCCGACAGCCACGAATCGGTGGCCAGCGACGCCTTGGTGATCCCGAGGAGCTGCGGCCGCGCCGTCGCCGGCTCGCTGCCGTTCTCCACGGTCTCCCGGTTCGCGTTCTCGAACCGCCGCCGGTCCACCAGGTCGCCGGGCAAGAACTCGGTGTCGCCGGGCTCGATGATCTGCACCTTGCGCAGCATCTGCCGGATGATCAGCTCGATGTGCTTGTCGTGGATCGTGACGCCCTGGCTCCGGTACACCTGCTGGACCTCTTCCACCAGGTGGTGCTGGAGGGCCTGGATGCCCTCGATCCGCAGCTTCTCGTGGGGATTCACGGACCCCTCGGTGAGCTGCTGGCCAACCTCCACCTGGTCCCCGTCCGCCACGGTCAGGCGGGCCCGGAACGACACCTTGTACTGGACCTGCTCGCCGTCGTCGGAGGTGACGGTGACACGCCGCTCCTTCTTCTCCTCATCGTCCTCGATGGTGGCGACCCCAGCGAGCTCGGTGATGAGGGCCTCGCCCTTGGGTCGCCGGGCCTCGAACAGCTCGACCACCCGGGGGAGTCCGTGCGTGATGTCCTCGCCGGCCACGCCGCCCGTGTGGAACGTCCGCATGGTGAGCTGCGTGCCCGGCTCGCCGATCGACTGCGCGGCCACGATGCCCACCGACTCGCCGATGTCCACCAGCCGCCCGGTGGCCAGGCTCCAGCCGTAGCACAGGCGGCACACGCCGTAGTCGGCCTCGCAGGCCGTAGCCGAACGGACGTGCATGGTGTCCACGCCCGCCTCGACGAGCTTCTCGACCATCATGTCGTCGACCGCATCGCCCTTGGACGCGACCTTCTTCCGCTCCACCCTCACGTCCTCGGCCAGGACCCGGCCGAACAGCGAGGTGTCCAGGTGGGCGTTGCGCTCCCGGGTCCCGTGGGGCGTCTCCACCGTCACCCACACCGGGACGCTCCGGTCGGTGCCGCAGTCCTCCTCCCGGACGATGAGCTCTTGGGCCACGTCCACCAGGCGCCGGGTGAGGTACCCCGAGTCCGCGGTCCGAAGCGCCGTGTCGGCCAGACCCTTCCGGGCGCCGTGGGTGGAGATGAAGTACTCCAGCACCGACAGGCCCTCCCGGAAGTTCGACTTGATGGGCCGGGGGATGATCTCGCCCTTCGGGTTGGCCACCAGGCCGCGCATCCCGGCGATCTGGCGGATCTGCATGATGTTCCCTCGCGCCCCCGAGTTCGCCATCATGTAGATCGGGTTGGTTCGGTCGAACCGGGACTCCATGGCATCCTTCACTTCGTCGGTGGCCTGGGTCCAGATCTCGATCAGCTCCTGCCGGCGTTCGTCGTCGGTGATGATGCCCTTTCGGTACTGGCTCTCGATCTTCTGCGCCTTCCCCTCGAACATGTCGAGGATCTTCGCCTTGTCGGGAGGCGTGGTGACGTCCTCGACGCCGAGCGTCACTCCGGCCCGAGTCGCGTAGTGGAACCCCACGTTCTTCAGGTTGTCCAGGATCTGCTCCACCGTGGCCCGGTCGTACCGGTGCACGCAGGTGTCGACCACCTTGCCGACCTCGCCCTTCATCAGGGCCCGGTTCACGTACTCGAAGTCGTCGGGGAAGGCCTGGTTGAAGATGAGCTGGCCAACCGACGTCAGGATCACGGGCACGGGCGAACCCCCGTCGGCGGTGACGTCAACCGTCTCCGGAAGGAGATCGGGCGGCAGGGCCTTGCCGGGCAGCCGGACCTTGATGGCGTCGTGGAGCTTGATCAGCCTGTGGTCCAGAGCCATCAGGGCCTCGTTCGCCGACGAGAACCTCGGGACGTCCTCGTCCTTCTCCGGCGGGATGGGCTCCAGGGTCAGGTAGTAGATGCCAAGGACCATGTCCTGGGTCGGCACCGCGATCGGGCGGCCGTGGGCGGGGGACAGGATGTTGTTGGTGGACAGCATGAGGATCCGGGCCTCGGCCTGGGCCTCCGCGGAGAGCGGCACGTGCACGGCCATCTGGTCCCCGTCGAAGTCGGCGTTGAACGCCGTGCAGACCAGGGGGTGGATCTGGATGGCCTTGCCCTCCACCAGGACCGGCTCGAAGGCTTGGATGCCCAGACGGTGGAGGGTGGGGGCCCGGTTCAGCAGGACGGGGTGCTCCCTGATGACCTCCTCGAGCACATCCCACACCTGGGGGCGGGCCCGTTCCACCATCCGCTTCGCGCTCTTGATGTTCTGGGCCAGGCCCAGGTCGACCAGGCGCTTCATCACGAACGGCTTGAACAGCTCCAGGGCCATCTGCTTGGGCAGGCCGCACTGGTGCAGGCGGAGCTGGGGGCCGACCACGATCACCGACCGTCCCGAGTAGTCCACCCGCTTGCCCAGCAGGTTCTGGCGGAACCGCCCCTGCTTGCCCTTCAGCATGTCCGACAGGGACTTCAGGGGCCGGTTGCCGGGCCCGGTCACCGGCCGGCCCCGCCGGCCGTTGTCGAACAGGGCGTCCACGGCCTCCTGGAGCATGCGCTTCTCGTTGTTCACGATGATCTCGGGAGCCTGGAGGTCGAGGAGCCGCTTCAGCCGGTTGTTCCGGTTGATGACCCGCCGGTACAGGTCGTTCAGGTCCGAGGTCGCGAACCGACCACCGTCCAGCTGCACCATGGGGCGGAGGTCCGGCGGGATGACGGGGACGGCGTCGAGCACCATGCCCATCGGCGAGTTCCGGCCCTCCAGGAAGTTCGACACCACCTTCAGGCGCTTGATGGCCTTCAGGCGGCGAGTCCCCTTGCCCGTGGCGATCTGCTCCCGGAGGAACTCGGCCTCCTGGTCCAATCGGAGGTCCATCAGCATGCGCTTGATGGCCTCGGCGCCCATCCCGCCCTCGAAGTAGTCGCCGAACCGCTCCCGGAGCGACCGGTACACGGCGTCGTCGGCCACGAGCTGCTTCACCTGAAGCGCCTTGAAGGCCGCCAGCACCTCGTCGAGGTGGTCGGTGTCCCGCTTGGTGGCCTCGGTGATGCGGTCGACGTCCCGCTGGGCCTCCCGGCGGGCCGCCGAGAGCTGAGCGCCCTTGGCCCCCTCGGCCCCCAGCTCCGCCAGGCGGTCCTCCAGCTCGGCCAGGCGCCGCTTGATCTCCTCGTCGCGCTCCGCCTCGAGCTCCCGCTTCTCCTCCTCGACCAGGTTCTCGATCTCGGGAAGCTCCTTGTGGCGCCGGTCGGTGTCGATCCTGGTGATCACGTAGGCCGCGAAGTAGATGATCCGCTCGAGATCCTTCGGCGGGATGTCCAGGAGGTACCCGAGGCGGCTGGGGACGCCCTTGAAGTACCAGATGTGGGTGACCGGGGCGGCCAGCTCGATGTGGCCCATCCGGTCCCGGCGGACCTTGGACCGCGTGATCTCCACCCCACAGCGCTCGCAGATGATGCCCTTGAACCGGACGCGCTTGTACTTGCCGCAGTGGCACTCCCAGTCCCGGGTGGGACCGAAGATGCGCTCGCAGAACAGGCCGTCCTTCTCCGGCTTCAGGGTTCGGTAGTTGATGGTCTCGGGCTTCTTGACCTCGCCGTTCGACCAGGCTCGGATCTGGTCCGCAGTGGCCAGACCGATCCGGATCTCGTCGAAGAAGTTCACATCCAGCACGTAGGTGCCTCCGCTCTCTCAGTCATAGTCAGCGCCGGCGGGTTCCCGACGGGACAGGTCGATCCCGAGCTCTTCCGCGGCCCGGAACACGTCCTCGTCGGTCTCCTTGAGCTCGATCTCCTCGCCCTCGGCCGAGCGGACCTCGACGTTCAGGCAGAGGGACTGCATCTCCTTGATCAGGACCTTGAACGACTCGGGGATCCCCGGCTCCGGGATGTTCTCGCCCTTTACGATGGCCTCGTACACCTTGACCCTGCCGAGGACGTCGTCGGACTTGATCGTGAGGAGCTCCTGGAGGGCGTAGGCCGCGCCATAGGCCTCCAGTGCCCACACCTCCATCTCCCCGAACCGCTGCCCGCCGAACTGGGCCTTCCCGCCCAGCGGCTGCTGCGTGATCATGGAGTAGGGGCCGGTGGACCTGGCGTGGATCTTGTCGTCCACCAGGTGGAGCAGCTTCATGATGTAGGCAACCCCGACCGTGACCGGCTCCTCGTAGGGCTCACCGATCCGGCCGTCGTACAGGACGGCCTTGCCCACCTCGTTCACGAGCCGATGCCCGTCCGAGT
>DASWJF010000227.1:0-6312 GCA_036397275.1 Actinomycetota bacterium | reverse complement strand
CTACTCGATCAGGCGGCGCCTGAGCGCCTCGGCCACCGCGGCCGTGCGGTCCGACGCCCCGAGCTTCTCGAAGATGTGCTCGAGGTGGGTCTTCACGGTGTCTGGGGAGATGTACAGCCGCTCGGCTATGTCCCGGTTCGTGTGGCCGAACGCCAGCAGCTGGAGGACCTCGATCTCCCGGGCCGTGAGGGTCTCGGCCTTTCGGTCCTTCTCCTTGGCAGAGGAGAGCTCCTCGGCCAGGGCCACCACGAGCTGGGGGTCGATCACCATGTTCCCCCCGGCCACCAGGCGGACCGTCTGGATCAAGTGCTCGGCGTCACGGGCCTTCAGGACGTAGCCCCGGGCCCCCGAGCGGACCGCCTCCACCACGAACTGCCGGTCGTCGTAGGCGGTCAGCATGATCACGCCGACCTTGGGGAACTGGTCCCGGATCTGCCGGGCGGCCTCCAGGCCGTCCATCTCGGGCATCCGGATGTCCACCAGCGCGATGTCGGGCTTCTCGTTTCCGATCAGGTCCACCAGCTCCTGCCCGTTCGACGCCTCCCCCACGACCTCGATGCCGTCCGCCATGTCGAGGTACCGGCGGAGGCCCTGGCGGACCAGCGAGTGGTCGTCCGCGATGGCTACTCGTATCGTCACCCGTCGCTCCCTTGCCCGTCCCGCGGCCCCGGATATCCGGCTCATCCTATATGTCGGCACCATCCATCAGAAGATGTAGTACCAGTTCACGAACAGGACCACGAGCAGCCCCAGGCCGGCGGCCTCCAAGGCCGCCACGGCCTTCTGGGGGATGCACCATCGCTCCGTCAGCTCCGCCAGAACCCAGAACGCCGGGAACAGGGGCAGCACGAACCGGGGCATGGACATGAGCGGCCGGTCCGGGAAGATGAACGAGAGGGGAACAAGCAGCCCGCCCCACAGGTAGGCCAGGTACGACGGCCGGTACCGCCACAGGGCGTACACCGATGCGACCAGCACCGGTGCCACGATCAGCCAGTCGATCAGCCAGTACCCGCCGCTCGCCTCTCCCACGAGGCGAAAGGCGGCGCTGGTCCCGTCGATCAGCGTGGTCCAGGGCCACGTGGCCGTGCGCTGCCAGTTCGCCTGCTGGCCGAGGGGAGCGAGCCATTCACCGGTCTTCGCTCCCCAAAACGCCAGGTAGGCGAGGGTCCCCAGGCCGGTCACGCCGGCCGCGGCGATGCCGGGGAGCCACGAGCCGCGGCGCTCGGCCCGTTGATGCAGGGCTTCTGCGAGGAGGGCCACGGCGAGCACCACGCCGACGTTTCGGGTGAGCGCGGCCAGGGCTCCGGCCACGCCGGCCACGGCCCACCGGCGGGACCTGGCTCCCCAGAACGACGTCACCGCGAGGAGCAGGAACAACGACTCGCTGTACGGGGCGAAGAAGAAGAACGACGTGGGGAACAGCGCGAGATACAGGACGGTCCGGCGGGCCGCGGCCACCGACAGCTCGGAGGCGGTGAGCGCGTACAGAACGCACAGCGCGGCGGCGAAGGACGCGTTCGAGACCAGCAGCCCGGCGGCAAGGGGGTGGCCGCCGATGGCCCACGAGACCACCCGGATGGCCACCGGATACAGAGGGAAGAAGGCGGCGCTTCCGTCGCCCGACCGGTAGCCGTCGGCGGCGAGCCGCAGGAACCACAGCGCGTCCATCCGCTCGAAGCTGGTGAAGACGTTGTGCCATCCGGGGTCGGGGAGGGGCTGCGCCGGCCACCCGGGAACCGAGACCGGCCCGAGCGGCGGGATCAGGGCCACCGCGGCCAGTCCCAGGACGAACAGGCCAACTCGGACGGCCAGGAACACCGTGAGGCAATACCGGATGCCCTCGCGGGTCTTCGGCCTCACGCCGGCGCGTCCGCCATCTGCGGGGCGGAGGCGAGCGGGACGGCCTCGGACCGCCCGCGGCGGACCCACGCCGCCAGGCACCACACGAGGACCGCGGCCCGCACGAGGACGGCGATCTCGAACGCGCCGATCGGTAATCCGCCGATGCCCGTGTACCGGCCGAACCACGAGAACCGGGTGAGGAACACGGCGACGTCGGCCGCCTGGAACGCCGCGAACAGCCGGAGGTTCGGAAGCGCGAGGGCGAACCAGGGCAGGAGCCACAGCCCGTACTGGGGCGAGTAGACTTTGTTCGTCAGCAGGAACGCCACCAGGACGGCGAACCCGAAGGTCCACCTGGGGAAGTCCGGCGCCACCCTTCGGCGCAGCCGGTACAGCAGGATCGACAGCGCGACGAACAGGACCGCGGAGGCGATGTTGATGACCTGGAGCAGGCCGAGGGAGCCCAGGACCCGTGGCCGGTCGCAGAACAGCTCGCCGGTCAGGCGGTGGCAGGCCACGAACCACAGGCTGTCCCAGTCGGCCGGCCGGGTCGCGTTGAACCGGAAGAACTCCCGCCAGCCGAGGGGCGCGGCCAGCATGAACGGCAGGTTCACCGCGAGCCACGCCGCCGCCCCGGCCCAGGCCAGGTGGATGCCGGCGTCGGGCTTCCGCTCACGGAACCGTCCGAGCACGAAGGGGACCAGCAGCAACGCCGGGTAGAGCTTGGCCCCCGCCCCCAGGCCGAGCAGGACCCCCGACCACACATCTCGCCGGTTGAGGTACGCGAGCGTGGCGGCCGTGGCGAACGCCACGGCGATGAGGTCCCAGTTCATGAAGCCGTAGATCAGCAGGGTCGGCGCGAGCGCGAAGTACAGCGCGCGGGATCCGACCAGCAGGTACAGGCAGAGCAGCGTGGCGAAGGCGGCGATGGAGAGCAGCAGGACGTTGGCGAAGAAGAACCCGGCGGTCCCGTTCGACATCCATGCGGCCAGCCGCATCGCGTACATCGACAGCACCGGGTACTCGTCGCAGGCGCCGGTCGTAGCGACGCACGGGTCGAGGAAGGGCAGGCGGCTCCCGGCGAGTTGCTCGGTCCCGAGGAGTGGGACGACGTCCGAGTAGCAGTACCGGTGGTACTGCCGGCCGTCACGCCAGTCGCCCTCCGCGCAGGGGGCCTTGAGGGCGACCCCGAGCGCCAGGGTGGTTCCCAGGCAGGCCATGGCGAGGCCCAGCCCGATCTGCCTCATGGGGAGCGCCACCGGCCGAATTATCGCGCCGGGGCAGGGCGGGGCGGGGAGCCGGCCGGAACGGGTAGTGAAGCGGGGCCGCCGAGGGGGAGGCGACCCCGCTGTCACTCTGCGAGCGCGCAACCCCGGTCGGCGTTCCGCGCTCAAGACCGGCGAAGAGCCAGATCGGCCCTTCGAGGTTCGGCCACCTATCGGTTCGGCAGGATGGGGGTCGGCGCCACATTCCCGGCCGAGGGGAAATGCGGCTACCTGTTCCAGGGTAGGCACCGGCCCGAGGGATGGCGACGCGGCGGCCGCGGTCAGACCGAGATGGCGCTGTGCCGGACGGCGAGCGCCACAGCCTCGAGCTTGGAGTGCACCCCCAGCTTGGCCAGGAGGTTCCGCACGTGAGTCTGCACCGTCTGGGGGCTGATGAACAGCCGCTCCGCGATGTCGTCGTTGCGGATCCCCTTCGCCAGCAGCTGGAGGACCTCCCGCTCCCGGTCGGTCAGCGCGTCGAACAGTGCCAGGGCGCCCCGTCGAGCCTCGCGCTCCTTCGACACCTGGTGGAGGAGCCGTGTGAGGGTCGAGGGATCGATCAGCACCTCGCCCTCCGCCGCCGCCTTGGCCGCCGCCAGGACCTCGTCGGCGGCCTCCTCCTTGCCGAGGAACCCCGAGGCTCCGGCCTCCACCGCTTCCACCAGCAGCCGGTCGTCGTCGTGGGCGGTCATGATGACGACCTTCGTGGCCGGGGAGACCTCCTTGATCCGGCGCGTGGCCTGGATGCCGTCCATGCTCCCCTTGAACACGATGTCCATGAGCACGACGTCGGGACGGTGCTCCCGGCAGAGCTCGATGGCCTGCTCGGGGACGTGGACGGGGGGCGCGACCATCCGCAGGGTGGCGTCGCGCTCGACCACCATGGCCAGGGCGTCCGTGAGGATCTTGTGGTCGTCGCAGATCAGCAGGGTGGTGGGCCCCTCGGCGTTCTCGGACAAGCTCGCGCTACCCTCCCGAAAGCGTGACCCGGAGCATGGTACCCATCTCCGGCTCCTCCTCTATGTCGATCCGTGCGCCGTGGGCCTTGAGGTGCGCCCGGCTGATGTACAGGCCGAGCCCGGCACCGGGCGTGTCCTCGTAGCCGGCCGGCCGCCACGCCGCGAACCGCTCGAAGACCGCCTGCCGCTGCTCGGGCGGGATCCCCGGACCCCGGTCGGCCACCTCGACGACCGCGCCGCCGTTCGGCCCCCGGTGCGCGCGGACCTCGATGGGGGCATCGGGCGGGGAGAACTTCGAGGCGTTGTCGATCAGGTTCGTCAGCACCTCGGCGAACCGGGTTCGATCGAGGGGCACGGTGAGGTCGTCCTCCACCTCGACCACCATGGCGTGCTCGCCCACCGGGGTGCGCCACGCCACCTCCTGGACGAGCTTGCCGAGATTCTCCGGGCGGAGGTCGTACGTGAGCCGGCCGGCCTCGATCTCGAGCGCCGTGGAGGTCTCGTCGGCCACCAGCTTGAGCCGGGTCGCTTCGGTGTGGATCAGTCGGAAGAACTCCAGCCGCTCCTCGTCGCTCATGGACTCGTACAGCCGGGTCCCCGTGGACGCGAGTCCCTTGATCGACATGATGGGGTTCTTGAGCTCGTGGGCGATCTTGGCCGCGAGGTCGGCCCTCCGCCCCGCGTCCGGCGACCGGGCTCCCCGCTGCCGAAGGCGCGTCCACGCGAGCACCGCGATGGCGGCGGCGAGGATCCCCGCCCCCGCACCGAGCAGGAACGCACCGACCGAGTCACTCACCGACGGGAGTGTAGGGCCTGGGTGCCGGCCGGATGGGGAGGACGAGGAGGCTAGCGGTAGGAGTGCCCTTCGTCGGGGAAGGCGCCCTCCTCCACCTCCTTGGCGAAGGCCCGGGCGGCGTCGGCGATCTCGTCCCGGAGGTTGGCGTAGGCCTTGGCGAACTTCGGAAGCTTTCGCTCGGACAGGCCGAGCAGGTCGGTGATCACGAGGACCTGCGCGTCGCATCCGGGGCCGGCCCCGATCCCGATGGTCGGGATCTGGACGCTGCGCGTGATCCTTTCGCCGAGGTCCGCGGGGACACCCTCCAGGACCATGGAGAACGCGCCGGCCTTGTCCAGCGCGCTCGCCTGTTCCATCAGCCTGTTCGCGGCCTCCTCGCCTCGGCCCTGGACCCGGTAGCCGCCCATCTCGTGCACGGACTGAGGGGTCAGGCCAACGTGGGCCATGACGGGGACGCCGAGCTCGGTCAGCCGGTGGGTCAGCTCGATGTGGGGGCCCTCGATCTTGACGGCGTGCGCGCCGCCTTCCTTCAGGAACCGCCCGGCGTTTCGCACGCCGTCCTCCACCGACACCTGGTAGGAGAGGAACGGCATGTCCGCCACCACCATGGCCTCGGAGGTCCCCCGGGCCACCGCTCGGACGTGGTGGAGCATCTCCTCCATCGTGACGGGAAGGGTGGTCTCGTAGCCCAGGACGTTCTGGGCCAGGGAATCACCCACCAGCAGCACGGGGATCCCGGCCCGGTCGAGGATCCGGGCCGTGGGGAAGTCGTAGGCGGTGAGCATGGCCCAGCGCCTGCCCTCCGCCTTCCACGCACGAAGGTCGTGCACGGTGACGGTCATCGCTCGCGCCTCCTTTCACCAGAGTGCACGGCTGCTGGCAAGTGTAACGCTGCAGTGGGGTCGGGCCCATGCCGAGGGCCCTGTCAGACCCCCGTGCTACGGTCGCGCCCTGGTGGACCCGGTAGACTCTGGCGGCCAGCCACATCCTGCTCCCCGTGGGGGCCGTCCAGACCAGAGGAGGTGGGGACCTGAGGCCCTACGAAGTGATGTTCATCCTGCCCCCCGAGACCGACGAATCGGTCATCGGCGGGGTGCTGGACCGCATGACCCGGATCGTCTCCGAGGGCGGGGGCGAGGTCGGCAAGGTCCATCGGTGGGGTCGCAGGCGGCTGACCTACGAGATCGCGCAACAGACCGAGGGTTACTACGTCGTGGCCGAGTTCACGGCGGACCCCTCGGTGATCCGCGAGCTCGAGCGCAGCATGCACCTGGCCGACGAGGTGTTGCGGTTCAAGGTGGTTCAGAGGGCCGCCTAGGACACTTCCCCCTCCCCGGCTCGCCATCCGCCGGGGAGCGGATCCAGATAGGTAGGTGATGGAGATGGCGAGCGAGAACCAGATCACGATCGTGGGCAACCTCACCGACGACCCCGAGCTCCGCTACAC
>DASWJF010000226.1:0-1962 GCA_036397275.1 Actinomycetota bacterium | reverse complement strand
CGCGTGGGCCCCGACGCGCCGACGGATTCCCGCTGCCCGCGTACCGGCAGTCCGGGAGGTCATTCCGACCGAAGGAGCAACCCCCTGCCATCCTTCGTCAGCGTGAGCGAGGACGCCTCCACCTCGTAGACCACCGCACCGGCCAGCACCTCGGTGACCGCACGGACGACCTGGGCCGCGGCCCCGGCGCACGTACTTAGCCCGGATCTTTCAATATCCCCGGCGGGCTGCTCAATATGGAGCACTGTCCATCCACCGGGCGGCTCCGAGGTCGAACCAATGGCCTGACGCTCCTCGCGGAACAGCCGTGGGTGCTCGTCCGAGCATTCAGAGGCTCGCCCGGTCGAAAGGTGGGCGCAGTCGTCTACGCGTTGTTCGGCGGTTCGTCGTCGGCGAGGTGGGAGTGCGGTCAGGTCGGGACCGCAAGCGCCTGCAGCCGGCGGAAGGCCTGGACCAGCTCGTCCGCCCACGGCCATCCCTTTGCCAGCCGCAGGATGCGGCGTCGTCCGGTGCGAACCAGGCGTCCCGCCACGTGCCACAGGGCGTAGCGCAGCCGCTTGGGCTCGGCCTTGGCGAGTTCCCCGTCGAGGCAGAGGCGCTGCGCCCAGGCGAGGAGGTCCTGGGCCATGAGCACGAGCGTGAGCCAGGCCTGGTTGGCGGCGAAGGCGTGGAAGGGCAGGTTGGCCATCCCCGTGTCCTTGGCGCACCGGATGCGGTCCTCGACGCGGGCATGGCCCCGGTGGCGGGCCTCGAGGTAGGCCAGGTCGGGGTCCGGGGAGTCGGTGATGAACACCTGGAACCGGTGGCCGTCTCGGTCGGTGAACGTGAGCTGGGCACCGGGGTGGGGGTCCTCCCTGCGGCAGATGGCCCTCGTGCCCTCGGGCCACGAGCCGAGATCGAGCAGGTGGGTCACCTCGGCGCACTCCGCGCCCTCCCGGAGCCCGCAGGTCTGGTCCATCGAGCCCGTCCATGCCCGCTCGGGGAGGGAGAGCACGGCCTGCCGCACGTCCTCGGTGAGCGGGAACCCGATGGAGAACTCGATGCCCCGCTGCCGCAGGCCGTCCACAAACGCGTGCGTCGCCGAGGCGGAGTCGGCGCGCAGGAGCATCCACTCGCCGCCGTCCGGATCGTCGGCCCGGGTCGCCACCGGGAGCTGGGCGAGGGCCGCATCGACGACGAAGAGGTGGTCCGCTGCGGTGTTGGAGCCGGCGTTGCCCGCCCGCAGCATCCCGGCCAGGGCCTCGCCGGTCCCGTCGAGGTAGCACATGACCGGGTGGAACCCGAAGCCGTGCTTGTAGGTGGGGGCGGCGTCCTGCTTGTCGGAGTGGGAGGTGACGAGCGTGGCGTCGAGGTCGAGCACGATCCAGCCGGGCCGCACCCCGGCCGCCCAGGCCCGGGCCCGGGTCCTGGCTCGTGCGGCGTTGATGGCGCCGAGTTCGGCGTCCCCGATCGAGGAGACGACCCGCCACGCCGTCGGGTCCGAGGCGACGGGGCCGAACACGTCGGCGTTTCCCCGCAGCACGGCGAGGTCGGCCAGGCAGTCGGCGCCGTCGGCGAGCGCCACGGCGAGGTCGACGAGCACCTTTCCGGGATCGTGGGCCGAGCGGCGCCTGCGGGTGGGCGCCATGGCCTTGGACAGATCGGCGGTGAGGCCGATGCGGTCGGCCAGCTGGGGGAGCAGCAGAGCCCCGGCGTGGGAGACGATCCCCTCGCCGTCGGCGGTGACGTGGATCCGCGATCGCGTCCTGTTATGGTTCACCTGCAAGGTGCCCTCCTGGTTCGGGGATTTTTGGTTCGCAACCGTAGCTTCCCTTACCAGGAGGGCGTTTTCGCGGATTCAGAGCCGAGGTACCGGCTCCTGATGACCGCTTACTGAAAGACCGGGGCTAGCCCTGATCTTTCAATATCCCCGGCGGGCTGCTCAATATGGAGCACTGTCCATCCACCGGGCGGCTCCGAGGT
>DASWJF010000225.1:0-2436 GCA_036397275.1 Actinomycetota bacterium | reverse complement strand
CGTAAGGAGGAGGCATGGCCGGTAGGTTCGGGGCGGTGGTCACCGCCATGGTCACCCCGTTCCGGGAGGACCACTCGCTCGATCTGGACGGCGCGCAGGAGCTGGCCCGCCATCTCCTGGACCACGGCTCGGACACCCTGGTGGTGGCGGGCTCGACCGGCGAGTCGCCCACCCTCACCCACAAGGAGAAGCTCGAGCTGTTCCGGGCGATCATCGAGACCACGAAAGGGAGGGGCAAGGTCCTCTGCGGCACCGGGACGTACAGCACCGCCGAAACCATCGAGCTCTCGCGTCAGGCCGAGGGCGCCGGCGCCGACGGGCTCCTCTTGGTCACGCCGTACTACAACAAACCGCCCCAGCGAGGGCTCCTCGAGCACTTCACCCAGGTGGCCGCGGCGGTCTCCATCCCAATCGTCGCCTACAACATCCCCGGCCGGACCGGCATCCGGATCGAGCACGCCACGCTCCTCGAGATGGCGAAGGTCTCGAACATCATCGGGGTGAAGGACTCGACCGGCGACTTCCAGGCCATCTCCCGTCTGATCAGCGAGGCCCCCGCCGACTTCGAGGTGTACTCGGGCGACGACTGGGCCACCTTCGGGTACATGTGCCTGGGTGCGGTGGGCGTGGTGTCCGTGGCCTCGCACCTGGTGGGGGAGCGGATCCGGCAGCTGACCGACCTCGTGGCCGCGGGCGACGTCCCGGCGGCACGGAAGATCCACGAGGAGCTCTCGCCGCTGTTCAACACGCTGTTCATCACCACGAACCCCATCCCGGTGAAGACCGCGCTCGACATCCTGGGTCTGCCGGCCGGCCCTCCCCGGCTCCCGTTGGTTCCGGCCACCGCGGAGGAGCGGGCCAGGATCCAGAAGGCCCTGGTGGATGCCCGCCTCCTCTAGGCGCTCCGCCGGGTCCCCGGCCCGGGTGGTCTTCCTGGGCGGCGTGGGCGAGGTGGGGCGGAACATGGCCTGCGTCGAGCGGGACGGAAGGATCCTCATCCTGGACGTGGGCCTGTCGTTCCCCCACGCGGAGATGCCCGGGATCGACCTGGTCCTCCCGGACTTCGAGTACGTGCGGGAGCACCTCGACCGGGTGGACGCGGCGGTCCTCACCCACGGGCATGAGGATCACATCGGAGCCCTCCCATACCTGCTCCGGGAGTTCCGGCGGACGCTGCCGGTCTACGGGACGCCGTTCACGCTGGCGTTGCTTGAGGGCAAGCTGGAGGAGCACGGCGTCCGGGACCGGGCGGACCTTCGGACCGTGGTGCCGGGCAACGCCACGAGCGTGGGCCCGTTCTCGATGCGGTTCATGCGGGTCACCCACTCCATCCCCGACGGGGTGGCGGTGGCCATCGACACGCCGGTCGGGTCGATCCTGCACACCGGCGACTTCAAGATCGACCAGACCCCCCTCGACGGACGGCCCACGGACCTGCACGCCCTGGCCGAGGAGGCCGGCCGCGACGGGGGCGTGCACCTGCTGCTCTCGGACTCCACCAACGCGGAGGAGGCCGGGTACACGTCGAGCGAGCGGACCGTGGGACCGGTGCTCCAGGACATCGTGTCCCGAGCCCTCCAGCTCGTCGTGGTTGCCTGCTTCTCCAGCCACATCCACCGGATCCAGCAGGTGGTGAACGCGGCCCGGGCCAACGAGCGGGTCGTGGCGTTCCTGGGCCGGTCCATGCACCAGAGCGTGGACGCCGCGCGCAGGCTCGGCATCCTGAACGTCCCGGACGAGGACGTCGTGCTGATCGAGGACCTGAACCGACTGGACCGGTCCCGCGTCGTGGTCGTGAGCACCGGGACCCAGGGCGAGCCGCTGTCGGCCCTGTCCCTGATGGCCGCCCGGGAGCACAAGTTCGTGGACCTTCGGGAGGGGGACACCGTGGTGCTGTCCTCCTCGCTGATCCCCGGCAACGAGCCGGCCATCCACCGGGTGGTGGACGGCCTGTACCGGACGGGGGCCGACGTGTTCCATGTGCCGGCCGCGCCGGTGCACGCCTCCGGGCACGGGGCGCAGGAGGAACTCCGGCTGATGCTGTCCATCGTCCGGCCCCGGTGGTTCATCCCCGTCCACGGCGAGCGCCGGCACCTGGCTCACCACGCCAAGCTGGCCACCGAGGTGGGCATCGCCCCCGACCACGTCTTGATCTGCGAGGACGGCGACGTGGTGGAGGTGGGGGAGGAGGTCCGGGTGGTGGGGCGGGTCCCGGCCGGGATGACGTTCGTGGACGGCCTGGGCATCGGCGACGTTGGGGAGGTCGTGCTCCGGGACCGCCGGAAGCTCTCCGCAGACGGCGTCGTGGTCGTGGTGGTGACCATCGACGCCCACCACGGCGAGATCGTGGCCGGGCCGGACATCGTGAACCGGGGGTTCGTGTTCGACGAGACGGCCGGCGACATCCTTGAAGAGGCCCGGAATCGCGTCATGCTT
>DASWJF010000224.1:0-10865 GCA_036397275.1 Actinomycetota bacterium | reverse complement strand
CGCGACGCGCGCACGCTCGTTGCGCAAGCGTCCGACCGCATCGACCAGGAGGTGACCGTGTTGGGCTTCCCGCTCTCCACCACGTGGTGGGGGCTGCTGATCGGCCTGTACGGCTACGCGCTGCCCCTCATCCTGTACTCGGCGTGGGTATCCATCGCGCTCTGGGACCTCGTTCGGCAGGACCTCCTGCCCGACCGCACGCGCGTGGTGTGGATGGCCGTCGTGCTGCTGATCCCGCTCTTCGGACCCATCGCCTACTACGCGATCGGCAGGTCACCGATCCAGCGGTCGCTCCGTTGGATGCTCGTGGCCGGCGGCCTCGGCGTGTACGCGCTGATCGCCGCCCTGGGGTTCATCGTCGGTTCGATCTGAGGGAAGGAAGGACCGTGCCATACGACGAGAAGCTCGCCGCTCGGGTGCGCGACATGCTCGCGGAACGCTCCGGCGTGAAGGAGCAGAAGATGTTCGGTGGCGTCGGCTTCATGCTCCGCGGCAACATGTGCTGCGGCGTCCACGGGAACGAGTTGATCGTTCGGGTGTCTCCCGAGGAATCCGACGAGTCCGTGAGTGACCCGCACGTCAGGCTCATGGACCTCACGGGCAAGCCCATGAGAGGGTGGCTCCTGGTTTCCCCCGACGGGACCCGGACCGAGAAGGCCCTCAGGGGATGGGTGGATCGAGGCGTCCGCTTCGCCGGTTCATTGCCCAAGAAGACGAAGACCATGAAGAAACGCTGAGGGCGGCCGGGCCCGAACCTCCGGTCCACATCTCAATCACCTGTGGCATCCTCGCACGGTCTTCGCAGGGAGGTGTCGAAGTTGGCCAAGAGCGATTCAGCGATCACGGTCGAAGGCCTGACCAAGCGGTTCGGGTCTGTCGTGGCCCTGGACGGCATCGATTTCCAGGTCACGACCGGCACAGTGTTCGGGCTGCTCGGCCCGAACGGCGCCGGCAAGACCACCGCCATCCGAGTGCTCACCACGATCCTCCCTCCCGACGGGGGGCGGGCCGAGGTCTTGGGCCACGACGTCGCCCAGAGCCCCGAGGCCGTCCGCTACCGGATCGGGCTCGCCGGGCAGTACGCCGCGGTCGACCCGAACCTGACCGGCCGGGAGAACCTCCGGCTGGTCGGCAGGCTGGCCCAGCTGCCCCGCCGCTCGATCGGGCCACGGACGAGCGAGCTCCTGGAGCGGTTCGGCCTGGCCGACGCGGCCGACCGGCCCGTCCGCACCTACTCGGGAGGGATGCGCCGACGCCTCGACGTCGCAGCCGCCCTGGTGCAGCGGCCGCCCGTCCTGTTCCTGGACGAGCCCACCACGGGCCTGGACCTCCACAGCCGAAACGCGCTGTGGGACATGATCCGGGAGCTGGTGGCCGAGGGGACCACTGTGCTTCTGACAACCCAGTACCTGGAGGAAGCCGACCGCCTCGTCCACCGGCTCGCCGTCGTGGACGTGGGCCGCGTCATCGCCGAGGGCACCCCGTCCGAGCTGAAGGCCCGGCTCGGCCACACGGTGATCGAGATCGGCATGGGCCAGGAGGCCGATGCTCTTCGGGCCCAGGCCGTGCTGTCCGGGTTGGCCTCTGGCTCCCCGGACCGCGAAGGTGCCACGATCCGGCTCGCCTCCGGCGACGGCCCCAGGTTCCTCATGGAGGTTCTCCGCTCCCTCGACGCGCAGGGCCTGGCCCCTGCCACCCTGGGCGTGCGCGAACCGAGCCTCGACGACGTGTTCCTCACGCTCACCGGTCGGCACGCCGAGCCCATCGCATCGCCTGAGAAGCAGGCTGCTCCGATCCGAGGTGCCAGATGAGCCAGACCGCCATCGCCATCCCACCGCCCACCGAGCGTCACGGGCTGCGCCGCCTGGGCGGCGCCGTGTCCGACACGCTCGCCATGGCCGGCCGGAACCTGATCACGTATCGCCGGGTGCCCCAGCTCCTCGTGTTCTCGACGATCCAGCCGGTGATCTTCGTGCTCCTGTTCCGGTACGTGTTCGGCGGCGCCGTCTCCGGCTCACTCTCCGTGCCGTACGTCGACTATCTGATGCCCGGCATCTTCGTGCAGTTGACGGTCTTCGGGGCGATCGGGACGGCCGTCGGGCTGGCCACAGACCTGAAGAGCGGCCTGCTGGAACGGTTCCGGTCCCTTCCCATGGCGAGGTCCGGTGTCCTCGCCGGCCGGACCATCGCCGACCTCGCTCGCAACGTCTTCGTCATGGCGCTCGTGAGCGTGGTGGGGTTCGCCGTGGGGTTCCGCGTGCACACGAACGCGCTGCTGTTCCTGGCCGGCATCGCGCTCGTGCTGATGTTCGCGTACGCGCTCTCGTGGGTCTTCGCGTTCGTCGGACTGGCGGTCGGCGATCCGGAGACGGCCCAGGCAGCGGCCTTCCCGATCATGGCCCCGCTCGTGTTCGCCTCCTCGGCGTTCGTGCCCGTCGAGACGATGCCCGGGTGGCTCCAGGCCTTCGCGGACTACCAGCCGGTCTCGGTCACGGCTTCGGCGATCCGCGCGCTGGTGCTCGGCGGCCCCACGGCCACGTACGTCCTCCAGTCGTTGGCCTGGATCGCGGGCATCATCTTCGTGTCCGCCCCCATCGCGGTGCGGCGATACCGGCGGTCGGTGTAGGAAGCGGGCGCATCGGGGATGGGCCCGCTCCTCACCGAACTCGAGCCGCTTTCCCGGGCAGGCAACCTCACCTCGGGAGTCCCTGCCTGCGACCTCGACGCGCCTCAGCTCACGGAGATGAGCGTGTACCGCACGGTCTGGACGCGGATCAAGCCGTCCCTGAAGACGAAGGTGTCGATGCCGTCCTCGACCCTGTTCGTAGCAGCGTGAGCCGCCCACTCGAGGAACATGATGTCGTCCTCGTAGATCGTTGTCTTCAAGTCCCATGAAGCGTTCGGCAGCTCCCGGAGGAGCTGCGTGAAGGCTTGGCGGATCCCCTCCTTGCCCCGCTTCACTCCGGCGGGGGTGATGAAGATGGCGTCCTCGCTGTAGTCCGCCACGATCCCATCGATGTCTCCGGCGCCCAGCGACTCGGCGTGGTGCTGGAACACCTCCTGCGGAGTGCGGGCCTTTGGCATCGTCACTCCCCCCTCTCTCTTCGGCCGCCCTGCGCCTACTTCCTGCCCAGGTGCTCCAGGAACCAGTCGCGCGCGGCGCCGCTGGCCGCCTCGAAGTCCTTGGTGTAGGCCTCGAAGTGCCCTCCCGCGAGCAGCACCAGCTTCTTCGGTTCCCGGGCCCGGCCGAAGGCCTCCAGGGCCAGGTCGGCCTGCACCAGGTGGTCGCCGGCGGCCAACACCATCAGCAGCGGCGTCGGGCTGATCCAGGAGATGTACGACCCGGGCTCGTACTCGGTGAACATCTCGACGCTGCGGAGCGTGACCTCGTTCCGCCACGCCGGCGCCCGGGTCTTCCCGGTCTCCAGGAACCACTCCGCCGAGTCCGAGGTGGGCAGGGCGCAGGGCGCGCTCGGATCCTCGGCCACCACCGGGATCATGGCCGGGGCCTTGCCCTGGTAGCGGGCCTCCCGGTCCTCCTCGAACATCCGCTGGGTCGGGGCGATCAGGTCCGCACGGACCAGGCGCCGGAGGTTGTCGTGCCCGCTCACCAGGGGGACCTGGCAGGCCACGCACTTTACCCGGCGGTCGATCGCGCCCAGGACCAACACGTGCCCACCGCTGTAGCTTGAGCCCCATACCCCGATCCGCTCCGGATCGACCTCCATCCGGGTCCGGGCGTAGCTGATGGCGTGCCGGTAGTCGCGGACCTGGTCCCACGGGTCGATCTCCTGCCTGGGCTCGCCGTCGCTGGCCCCGAAGTTGCGGTTGTCGAACACCAGGGCCCCCAGGCCAGCTTCGGCGAACGCCTCGGCGAAGCTGTCCAGGTACATCTCCTTGACCGCGGAGAACCCGTGCGCCATGACGACGGTGGGAACGTGTCCTCGGGCCTTGTCCGGGAGGTACAGCCAGCCCCTGAGGGTGACGCCCCCGGCATCGAACTCGACATCCTCTCGCATCGCACTCCCCCCTTCCCCTCGGCCAGCGAAGGCGCTGGCCACGGAAGCTACGCATATGTGAGCACCACGCAGAGCGCCGGTCAAGTCCGGGTGCGGCAAGCTGGCGGGGCGCGTACAGGCGTTCAGTCCATCGGCCGTAGCGGGGCACAGGCGAACCGCGCCCGGGAGAGCCGCGGCGCGAGGGCGGTTCCTAGGGGATCTGCGGTTCCTGGGTGGCCGCGGCCCGGGCCAGGCTCGCCGTGACGGCGCCGACCAGGATCAGCGCGCCACCGGCCGCGATCCCCGCGCTCACCGACTCCCCCAGGAACACGAGGGCGAGCACCGACGCGGCGAGGGGCTCCATGGCCGACACGATGGCGGTTCGGACCGCGCCGATCCGCCGGACACCCTCCAAGAGGCAGACGAAGGCGGCCGCCGTGGCCACGCCCATGCCGAGCACCGGCCACCACTCGCTCCAGCCGGTCGGGAGCCGGTCGTTCCTCGTCAAAACGGCGAAGGCCCACAGGCCGATTGACGCACCGGCGCTCACCCACAGGGCGCTGGTGAGCGGGCTGGTCAGCCGGAGCACGCGGTCGGCCCCGACCAGGTAGGCGCTGAAGGTCACCGCCGCGCCCAGGGCGAGCAGGACCCCCGCGGTCCGGATGGCCAGACCGGCCCCCGTCCCCACGACCACCACGGCACCCGCCACCGCGCACCCCAGCGCGACGAGCGTGAGCCGCCTCGGCCGGTCCCGCCCCGCGACCCAGGACATCAGCGTCACGAAGACCGGATACGTGAAGAACAGCAGCGTGACGGTGGCCGCTGTCCCGTGCCGGAGCGCGGTGAAGAACAGCGTCGCCTCCACCGCGTATCCGCATGTCGCGAGGACCGTGAGCCCAGTCCGCTCTCCCTCCGCCGCGGCGAGCGGACGGCGCAGCGCGACCAGGAACGCGAACAGCACCACCGCCCCCACGCCGAACCGGATCGCCAGCAGCGAGTACACGGTGATCCCGCCCTCGAGCACGTGCTTGCCGAGCACGACGATCGAACCGAAGCACAGGGCGCCGAAGGCGACGAGCGCCCCGCCGACGGCCTCGGCCCGGGTCCCCAGGCCGCGCGCGCTACTCGTCGACAAGCTCGATCCGCATCCGCTTGAAGCCCTTCCCCTTGCTCTCGGTCTTCGCCACGCGGACCCGGCCCACCTCGGCGGTCGAGCGCACGTGGGTGCCGCCGTCCGCCTGCTTGTCCAGACCCTCGATGTCAATCACCCGGATCGGATCGACGTGCTCGGGGATGAGGTTCACCTTCGTGCGGATGAGGTCGGCGTCGGCCACGGCCTCGGCCCGGGGCACGAACGACACGCGGACCGGGTGGTCCTCGGCTAGCGCCGCGTTCAGCTTGTCCTCGACCTCCCGGCCGAACTCGACCGAGATGCTCTCGAGCTCGAAGTCCATGCGGGCCACGCCGGGCTCCATGTTCCCCCCCGTGACCTTGGCCCCGTAGCCCCGCCACACGATCCCCGACAGGGCATGGAGGGCCGTGTGCGTTCGCATCAGGGTGTGCCGGCGGTCCCAGTCGATCTCGGCTGTCACGCTGGCGCCGGTGGGGGGCGGGCTCCCAGCGATCGCGTGACGCAACGTGCCGCCCTGCTTGACCGTGTCGACGACCCGGACCTCGCCGCCGTCCCACCGGAGCAGCCCGGTGTCGCCGGGCTGGCCGCCGCTCCGCGCGTAGAACACGGTCCGATCGAGCACGACGCCGTCGTCACCGGCCGCGATCACGGTTGCGTCGCAGGTGCGAGCGTAGGCGTCGGTGGCGCAGATCTCCTCGGTCATCCGGCAGAGCCTACCGAACGACGGCCGCCGCACGGGGCGGCGCGCTAGGTTCGGAAGTCCTTTTCCCCGGCGCGAACGGGGACGGCGAGCCAGTTCTCGCCGGGCGGGATGGGGCAGCTCCAGGCCTCGTTGTAGCAGCAGTACGGGTTGTAGGCGTCGTTGAAGTCCACCACCACGCGACCGTCCACGGGCGGTTCGACCTCCAGGTACCGGCCCGCGCCGTACGTCTCCTTCCCCGAGGTCGCGTCGCGGAACGGGACGAACAGCTCGTGCTGCTCCGGCGACTCGTACAGCGTGATCTCGGCGGGCCGCCCATCCACCTCGAACCGCACCTTCCCGGCCCGTCGGTACACCTGGGTCCCGCCGGTGGTGGTCTGCATCACGATGTCCTCGTCGCGGTCGACGCGGGTGTCGAGCTCGGCCTCGATCCGGAGCGCCGCGCTCTCCGGGTAGTACGAGAGGCCGGCGAAGTTCGCCCGCTGCTCCGGCGTGAGCGGCGCCCGCGGGTCCTCCCGGAAGAAGTCGTCCTTGTCCCGTCTGAACTCGTCCAGCTCGCTCATGGCGAACCAGACAACGTGCGACGGGCGTCAGTCATTCCCCGCGAGGAACGCGCCCACCCGCTGGACGAGCATGGGGATCGCCTGGAACAGCGCCGCCTCGCTCTCGAACATCAACAGCTCCGAGTGGGGGAGGAGGTCGTCCAGGATCCGGCCCAGCTCCGCCGGATGGATGTCGTCGCCCTCGATGCAGATGAGGAGCGTTGGTGCCGTGACCCGCCGGAGCAGCTCGCGGTCGCTCACCGGCCAGTCCTCGATGACCTCGCGGATGGCCCGGGCCACGCCCTCGGGATGGCGGTGGTCCCACATGACCTTGTCGATCTCGAGCTTCCACGGCGTCTGCACGTACTGGGCCACCCGCGCCGGGTCCGAGACGATGGCGTCCAGGGCCTCCTCGGGCGTCTTCCCGTCGAGCTGCGCCGCGAGCTCCAGGTACCGATCCTTGAACCCGAACGGCATGTCCAGCGCGGCCGGCAGGAGCCACACCATCCGTTCGAACCGGCCGGGTTCCCGAGAGACGAGGTTCGCGATGGCCCCGGCCCCGAGCGACGTGCCCACGGCCTGCGTCGCCCCGTACGCGTTCGCCACGGCGTCCACGTCGCGGGCGAGGTCCTCGAACCCGTATCCCATCTCCGGGGCGGTGGACCGGCCGTGGCCCCGGAAGTCGAACCGCACCGTGGTGCCGGGGATGAGCGGCGTGAGCGCCGCAAGCTCCCGGCAGTTGTTCGTCAGGCCGTGGGCCACGACCGTGACCGGCGGGCCCTCCCCGTCGACCTCGACGTGGAGCGTGGCGTCCTCGGTCTCGACTTCGGGCATCTCCTGGCACCCCCGTCCGAAGCTCGCGTACGATACACGGCCGGGAGGCGTTCGGTGGCCGAGATCGAGATCAGACGGACCGGCGGCGAGGACCTCGTTCCGCGGTTCCAGGTCACGGTGACCGAGGAGGACGGGGTCACCCAGCACCAGATCACGGTGTCGCTGGCCGACTTCGAGCGCCTCGCCGTGCACTTCCGGTCCCTGGAGGAATTCGTTCGGGCCTGCTTCGAGTTCCTGCTGGAGCGCGAGCCGAAGGAGTCCATCCTGTCCTCCTTCGACGTGTCGGTGATCTCGACCTACTTCCCCGAGTTCGAGGAGGAGATCCGGCAGGCCACGCCGTTTTGACCAGGCCGGGTCAGCGAAGGTCGCCGTCGGTGGAAGCGAGCTCGGGCTCGGCCACGTCGTCCTGCGGGGCGAGCTGGTCCCGGATGGCGGCCGCCCACCGGGAGATGGCTGCGGTCACGGCCAGGAACACGATGCCCGAGCCGATCAGGATGACCCGAACCCGGTCGTCTCTCCACACCAGGGCCAGCACGAGGGCCGGGACGATCCACCCCAGGTTGTAGGCGATGTCGAACAGGCTGAATCCTCGGCCCCGGAAGTCGTCCGGGAGGGCCTGCTGCATGATCGTGTCGGCCGCGATCTTGCCCAGGAAGAACCCCAGGGCACCCACGAACGTGATGGCCGAGTAGCCGGCGATCGTGGGGACGCCCCCGAACAGGATGACCCCCACCCCCACCGCGGTCATGGCCGCAACCAGCAGGCGATAGGGCGGCACCCGGTCCTTCAGCGTCTGAGCCAGCACCATCCCGATGGCCGCGCCGAGCGCACCGAAGGCACCGGCGATGACCAGAACCGTCCGGTCGGAGTCCGGACCGGACAGGAGGTTCCGGGCCTCCAGGGCGAAGACCAAGGCGACGAACCCGAAGAACTCCATGCGAAGGGCCTGGAACCCCGACAGCCCGAGGGCCGCGGCGGGCCGGGCGAACACCTCGCGAAGGCCGGTGGCGATGTCGCGAAACACCCGCTTGACCTCGTCGGCGAACCGGGCCGTTTGGCGCTCGTACTCGAGTCGCTGCACTCCCCGCGCCACGACGGCGGCCACCCCGTACAGGATGGCGCCGAGCACGGCCACGATCCACGAGGGCGCGACGGCCGTTCCGACCAGCGCCACGCCACCCCCCATCACCTGGAAGATGGCCCCCCCGGCCTGCGACAGGCCGTTCGCCTGGAGGAGGTCCCGGCCGTGGACCACCGCCGGCAGCCCGGCAGACTTGATGGCCAGCAGGATCCGGGTGCACGCCAGGGCCACCAGGATCGCGAGGACCAGGACGACGTCGGGCAGCCCGTTCCCGGCCGCCGCCAGACCCAGCGCCACCAGCGCGACCACGCCGGCCCGGAACAGGTTCGACCGGATGAGCAGCTGCTTGCGGTCGTACCGGTCGATGAACGCGCCGGCGAACGGGCTGACCAGCGTGTAGGGCACGTACAGCGCCAGGACCACCCCCAGCAGGTACCGTGCGGACGGAGCGCTGGTCACGTCGAACCCTTTCTCGCCACCGAAGGCGATGGACTTGGCGAACGACGCCTGGATCATGCCGTCGGCGGCCTGGGCCACGAACTGCGTCCCCATGAGGGCCGAGAAGCTGCGGTTCGAGAAGACGCCGAACATCTCGGCGAAGAACCGGGACACTCCCGCGAACATCCGGTCGAGCGCGGGCTTCCCGACCCGGAGGCCCACGGCGAAGGCGGTGGCCAGACCGAGCGAGGCCCACCCGTCGGCCGTGGAGAACGGGGCCCTTCGGACCGTCACCACCAGGATCCCGGCCACCACCGTCAGCGCGACGGAGATGCCGGGGATCAGCGCGAACCTCATCCAGAAGCCCTCCAGCTCGAACCACCTCGCGGCGATGAGGCCCGGGACCACGAGCAGCAGGGCCAGCCCGAGCACCACCCGAAGCGTGTGCCCGAAGTTCCCGAAGATCCCGGGGTGGTTCGCGTACAGGGCCGCGGTCGCGCGCTCGGCGGCCCGCGCCGCCTCGACGGCCTCCGGCGACGGCGTCGCCAGGTTCGGGCCGGTCACCACCGCCACGTCCGGGCCGAGCGGCAGCAGGTAGTCGGGCAGCGGCTCCTTGTCGAGGAGGGCCTCGTTGCCGGTTCCCACGTTGAACTGCCGGACCAGGAACACGACGGGCGGCTGCGGGTATTCCTCCTCCAGGAGCTGCACCTCGTCGAAGAAGCCCCGCGACATCGTGTTGTACGTGGGGTCCGTCAGCACCGTGGGCCGGTCCGCCAGGAAGTCCTCCACGGTTCCGAAGTACGACATCGACCGCTTCAGCGCATCGCCGGGCAGCCCGGTCCGCGAGACGTTCGTGAACGTCTTCGCCCACCCGTAGGCCTGGTAGGTGTCGTCGTAGTCCAGGATGAACACGACCGGGTGGCCGGGCTCGCGTTCGACGATGGCGCTCGCGGCGGCGAGCGACGTGCGGGTGGGCTGGCCGATCCACTGGTTGCTCGGCGTGGCCCATTGCGCGGCGTCCCGCCCCCGCACCCACACGAAGGCCAGCGAACCGACCAGGGCCACCATGCCGATGACCGCGACGACCCGGGCCGTGTCCCATCGCTTCAGCAGCCAGCGCGCGGCGACCCACGCGCCCAGCCCGAGCAGGGGCATCAGCGCGACGGTCGCGTTCATGAACCGGTAGTACGGGTAGGCCTTGCCGACCAGGAACCCGAACACGCCGACGAGCGGGAGCAGCCACAGGGCGGAGATCGTCCCGAAGCCGTCGGCCGGCCGCCGGTCCTTGCGGGCCCGGTACATCACCCAGCCGATGCCCAGGAGGATCAGGGGGAACGTGATGAGGGGTTGGAGCGAGGCCACCCATCCGCCCAGCCGGTGGAGGAAGACCTCCCGCGTGTACGGCGGCGGCAGGGCCGCGTCGGCCAGCGAGCCCGTCACCCCCCACGGCCCGACCAGCCACGACGCCAGCCCCACGACCATCCCGAAGCCGGTGGCCATGAGGCTCGGGCCGTTGCGGCGGAGGGCCGAGCCGAGCGAGAACCGGCTGGTCACGAGGTGCAGGCCGAACACGGCCAGCAGGGACCCCCCGAAGACCACGCACGTCGTGGGGTGCGTGAACGCGGCGGCCACGCCGAACAGGAACACCGCCGACCTGGCCGCCCAGGAGGTCTGCGCAGGCTCGTAGAACGCCAGGATCATCGACAGGAAGAACAGGACCGCGATGTTGTCGAGGTATCCCACGTACGGCGTCGTCATGAACAGGGCCGCCGTGGCCGCCATCACGAACAGGAACAGCAGGGGGTCGCGGTGCCGGCGGTACGAGAACGCGCCGAGCGCCAGGCCGGTGAGGATGGGGATCCCGACCATCATGAAGGCGCTGAACGTGTACAGGTCGATCCCGGCCACTCGTTGCAGGATCGAGCCGTAGAGCGGGACCGAGACTCGGTACCCCGCCGAGAACAGGCTGAGCGGGCCCCAGTCCCGAGCGATGAGGCCGGGGTCGTCGTGCATGATCAGGTTGGACCGCCACGTGTACCAGGCGGGGTCGCGGGTGGGGGCGGTGATCGACGGGTCGAGCAGGAACGTCCAGCCGAACGCGACGAGCAAGAGGAGGATGGCCACGATCAGGACGACCGGG
>DASWJF010000223.1:0-11383 GCA_036397275.1 Actinomycetota bacterium | reverse complement strand
GAGCACCGGGTGGTCGGGCGACAGGGCCCGCTCCCGGTGGGCCCGGACCAGGTGGTCGTCGATCAGGGTCCGGATCACGTCGTCGTCCACGGCCTCGATGACGCTCACCTCGTGTGACGTCCGGAACCCGTCGAAGAAGTGCAGGAACGGCACCCGAGCCTCCAGCGTGGATGCGTGGGCGATCAGGGCCAGATCCTGGGCGGCCTGGACCGAAGACGAAGCCAGCATGGCCCACCCGGTGGACCGGGCCGCCATCACGTCGCTGTGGTCGCCGAAGATCGACAGCGCGTGGGTGGCGATGGTCCGGGCCGCCACGTGGAAGACGGTTGCGGTCAACTCGCCGGCGATCTTGAACATGCTGGGAATCATCAGCAGGAGCCCCTGGGAGGCGGTGAACGTCGTGCACAGGGAGCCCGCCTGGAGCGCGCCGTGCACCGCCCCCGCCGCCCCGCCCTCGCTCTGCATCTCCACGACCTCGGGGACGACGCCCCAAAGGTTGGGCTTGCCCCCCGCCGACCACTCGTCGGCCAGCTCGCCCATCGGCGACGACGGGGTGATCGGGTAGATCGCGATGACCTCGCTCACCTTGTGGGCGATCCTGGCCGCAGCCTCGTTGCCGTCGACCGCGATCAGCGCGCTCTTCCCGTTCATCCCGTTCACCGTCCCCCTACTGACGAGAGGGCGGGGGCGCTGTGCGCCCCCGCCCTCTCGTCCTGCCGTTCGCGTCCTACTTCAGGACGGGGTACCGCTGCACGAGCGGGACCTTCTCCCAGTACTTGCCGAGTCCCAGGTACCGGCCGGCGCCCACGTAGGCGATCCCCGCCAGGACGATCGCGTACACGACATGGTCGTCCACGAACGGGTTGAACTCGGGCCAGACCGCCGTGGCCGTGTAGAAGATGGTCAGCCAGACGATCCCGCCGATCGCCGCCAGGCGGGTCCCGATCCCGAAGATCAGGGCCAGCCCGATCAGCAGCATCGACAGCATGTAGACCCACTCCACCCAGACCTGGCCGGCCAGTCCGTCGTACAGGCCCTTGAACGGGCCCCTCAGCGCGAACTGGAGGACGCCGTCGGTCGGGGACCCGCCGTTCACCCACGCGGCCGGGCCGAAGAAGTCGATCGCCCCCGTCTCGGGGTTCCTCCCGGTCGCGAACCCCAGCGCGAAGGCCTTGTCGAGGAAGGCCCACAGGAAGATCCAGCCGATCGCGAGGCGCGCCAGCCCCCAGACGACCGCGCCCTTCACGCGCTCCACGGGCTCGGCGATCACTCCCCCGTTCGGCTTGGTGACCGTGGCCTCCGGAACGAACGTCTTGACATCCATCGCATCCCCCTTTCCCGTCTGAGGCAGCATGCAACGGGAGTGTCGGCGGGACTGCGGCCGGGTGGCCCGGTTCGGGTAGGACCTTTCGGGACCGGCCGGGGACCTTGGTCCGGGCCGCGTGCCTAGGCCTGGGCCCCGGGCAGGGTGGTGTGCCTGGCCAGGTAGGCGGCGGCCTCGGCTCGGCGGGCCACCTCGAGCTTGGACAGGATGCTCGAGACGTAGTTCTTCACGGTCTTCTCGGCCAGGTGGAGCTCGTCGCCGATCTCCCTGTTGGTCTTGCCGTCGGCCACGAGGGACAGGATCCGCTCCTCCTGGGGCGAGAGCCGGGCGAGCTTCTCGTCCCTCAGCAGGTGCTTGCCCTTGCGCAAGCGGTCCAGGACGGCGCTCGTCACTGAGGGGTCCAGGAGGCTCTCACCCTTGCCCACCGTCCGGATGGCCCGGACCAGCTCGCCGCCCTTCACCTGCTTCAGGACGTAGCCCGCCGCCCCGGCCATGATGGAGGCGAACAGGGCCTCGTCGTCGGCGAACGACGTCAGCATCACGACCGCGGTCTTGGGGTGGCGGGCCCGGATCTCCCGGGTGGCCTCGATGCCGCTCCCGTCGACCAGGCGCACGTCCATGACCACGACGTCGGGCCGAGCCCGGTCGGCTTCGTCGATGGCCTCTCGAACCGAGGAGGCTTCGGCGGTGACGATGATGTCGTCGGTCGCCTGGAGCAGGGCTTTCACGCCGCCCCGGACCACCTCGTGGTCGTCGACCAACAGCACGCGAAGGGGTGGCTCTCCCACGGGAGCAATCCTAGCCGGTGTCGGCGTTTCGAACCCGCGCGCACGGTCCGGCGGGTGGCTACGCCTCCACCGGGGCTCCGGCTCGCAGGGTCTCGCCCACCCGGTCCAGGAAGTCCTTGACGGTGGCCTCGGCCACTCGGTGGAGCAGTGCGCGGTCCAGGGCCCGGCCCAGGGCGCCGAAGGGCGGCCGGTACCGCGCGCTGATCGAGAGCTGTGTCCTGCTGGGACCCAGGGCAGCGATCTCAACGTCCGCTTCGAATAGGGGGAACAGCCGCTCCGGGCCGGTCGCCCTCCACGTGAGCGGCAGGAGCGTCTTGCCCGCGATCCGGTAGGGAGAGCCCAGTCCGATCTCGACCTCCTTGCCGAAGCGATGACCCTGGTCGACGGGGAACCCCACCTCGGCGAGCAGCCGCACGCCCCGGTCCTCGGAGTCCCGGGCCAGGCCCGGCACCCAGGCTTCGGGTGCGGCGAGCAGCCGCGCCTCCGCCTCCTCGAACGAGAGCGGAAGGTCGAGGAAGTATCGGATGAACATGCCCGACAGCATGAGGAGCATCAGGACGGCAACCGAGGGTCGATGGTCCCAGGCGCTGGGGGACCTCCGGCACGGCCCTCGCCCTGGGACCCTCGGCACACTTCCGCCCATGACCGAGGACCAGGGCAGCCGTGGCGCCGTGTTGGTCGTCGAGGCCGATCCGGCGGAGCGGGAGCGGTTCGGCACCTGGCTCGAGGGAGCCGGGTTCGCCGTCCTGGCCTGTCCCGGCCCCACCGAGCCGGACTACACGTGCGTGGGGGGCCGCGAGGGTGCGTGCCCGCTGGTGGCGGAGGCCGACGTGGTCGTTCTCGACATGAGCCTCGACAGCGAGACGCTCATGACGGGGACGCCGGCGGAGGAGCTGCTGGGGCTCTACCTCATGGCGGGCCGGCCCGTCGTGGTCCTGGGCTCGCGCCAAGGCGAGCAGGTCGCGGGACAGCTCGTCCGGATGGGCCGGCACCCGTCCCGCGACGAGCTGCTTGGTGCGGTTCGCTCGCTCGTCCGGCCGGGCGAGTCGACCACAGCCGAAGGAGGAACCGCGAGATGACGGATCGGTTCCACAAGAGCGCGCTCGCAGCCGCGGCTGTGGCGCTCGCGCTCACGGTGGCGGCGTGCGCCACCTCAAGCACCGGAGACTCGTCCGCGAGCGACGGCACCGTGGACGTGTCGCTCCAGGAGTTCTCGATCACGCCTGCCCAGATCGAGGTTCCCGCCGGCCCATCCCTCACGTTCAACGTGAACAACCAGGGGACAGTCCCACACACGTTCGCCGTCGAGACGGGATCAAGGACCTACGAGACGCCGATGATCGATGGGGGCGCGTCGACGACGCTCCGGGTCGACGGCCTCGCTCCCGGGATCTATCAGCTCCTTTGCACGGTGGCCGGGCATGCCGACCTGGGGATGGTGGCGCAGCTCGTGGTGGGGGAGGCGGAGGGCGCGGCGGATGCCTCCGGCGGGCCCGGTTCAAGCATGGGCTCGATGATGGGCGGGGGCATGACCGCCGAGGAGATGGCCCGGGGCCACAAGGAGAGCGTGGAGGCGTTCCCTGCGGAGACGCGGGGCCGGGGCAACCTGCCCCTTCGGCCCACGATCCAAGGCGGGGTCAAGGTGTTCGAGCTCACCGCCACCGAGACGAAGTGGGAGACGGAGCCCGGCACGTTCGTGGACGCCATGGCCTACAACGGCCAGATCCCCGGCCCCGAGATCCGGGTGCACTCCGGGGACAGGGTCCGCATCGTGCTCAGCAACCAGATGTCGCAGCCCACGACCCTTCACATGCACGGGCTGACGGTGCCGAACCGGGCCGACGGGGTTCCCTACATCACCCAGGACCCCATCATGCCGGGCGGATACTACGTGTATGCCTTCCGGGTCACGGACTCGCCGGGCATGTACGTCTTCCACTCGCACTTCAACTCGACGGAGCAGGTGGGCAAGGGCCTGTACGGCGCGTTCATCGTGGAGCCCAGGGGAGGGTTCGGCTTCGACGTCGAGGCCACGGTCTTCCTGGGCGACGGGCCCACCGGGTACGTCCTGAACGGCAAGGGGTTCCCGGCCACCCAGCCCATCGTGGCGAGCAGGGGTGACGACGTGCTGATCCACCTGGCGAACGACGGCGCGATGATCCACCCCATGCACCTGCACGGGTACCACTTCGAGGTGATCGCCCAGGACGGCTTCCTACTGGCGCAGCCGTACATGGCTGACACCCTAATGATCGCGCCGGGGCAGCGATACGACGTCGTCGTGAAGGCGAACTACCCCGGCGCATGGGCGTTCCACTGCCACATCCTTCCCCACGTGGAAGGGCCGGGCGGCATGTTCGGCATGGTGACGGCCCTGGTGGTGCAGTAGCTACAGCGGCAGCACCATCTTGATCGTGGTGCCCTGGGCGGGTGCGCTCTCGATGGAGAGCGACCCGCCCAAGGCCTCCACCCGCGCCTCCAGGTTCGCCAGGCCGTCGCCTCGCTTCGAGGACATCGGGTCGAAGCCTTTGCCGTCGTCATCGATCTCCAGCACCGCCCGGTCGTCGTCGCGGTACAGGGACACCCGGCAGGTCGAGGCCGCGGCGTGGCGCCCCACGTTCGACAGGGACTCCCGGATCAGCTGGAGCACGTCGGCCGCCATGACGGTGAGCTCCGAGGCCACCTCGGGGTCGACCTCGACGATGGTGACCACGCCGCTCCTCTGTTGGAACTCCTCGCCGAGGTGGCGGAGCGCCTGGTCAAGCTGTCGATCGGCAAGGATGCCGGGGCGCAGCCCAAAGATGTAGTTGCGGAGGTCCCGGATGACCCGGTCGATCTCTGACACCGCGCCCTCGATCCGCCGGCCCAGCTCCTCCTCGGGGCTCATCAGGGCGGTCCCCTGGAGGCCCATGCCCACCGCGAATAGAGCCTGGATCACGCCGTCGTGAAGCTCCTTCGCGATCCGCTCCCGGTCCTCCAGGACCGCCAGGCGCTGGATGTCCCGCTGGGCCCGGGCGTACGCGAGCGCGAGGGCCGCCTGTCCGGCGAAGGTCTGGAGCAGCCGGAGGTCCTCCCGGTCGAAGGCGGGGCCGCCCCGGAGGTTGGCGGCGGCCAGCGTCCCGAACGCCTCGCCGCGGGACGAGAGCGGCACGAACACGGCCGGACCGATCTCACCCAGCTCGACGAGCGGCTGGTGGGCGCGGGCATCGCCGGCGGCGTCCTCCACCACGATGGCCCGTCCGGTCCGAACGACCTCCCCGGAGATGGAGCCCTCCGCCCGGAAGGTGGCGCCACGCACGTCGTCGGCGCGGTCCCCCTCCGCGACCTCCACCCTCAGCTCCTCGCCGGTCCCGATGGGGACCGCCACGGTCGCGATGTCCGCCTCGACCAGCTCCCTCGCCCGCCGGGCCACCAGGCTCAGGGCCTCCCCGGGCTCCGCGCCCGAGAGGATAGCCGTAGCGATCTCGCGCACGGCGTCGAGCCATCGTTCCCTCCGCGTGGCCTCCTCGTACAGCCGTGCGTTCTCGATGGCCACGCTGGCCTGGGTGGCGAGCACCAGGAGCGCGCGCTCGTCCTCTTCGTCGAACTCCGCCGCGCCCCGCTTCTCGGTGAGGTAGATGTTGCCGAAGACCTCGCCCCGGAACTGGATGGGGGCGCCGAGGAAGGACTTCATCTTCGGGTGATTGGGCGGGAACCCGACCGAGCGAGGGTCGGCTGCGATGTCGGGGAGCCGAAGGGGCTTCCCCTCCTGGATCAGCGCGCCGAGGATGCCGCGCCCCACCGGGGGATCGCCGATGGCCGCCCGCTCCTCGGCGGTGATGCCGGTCGTGACGAACTCGGTCAGCCGGCCCCCGGGCCCGATCACGGCCAGCGCGCCGTAGCGGGCCCCCGTGATCTCCACGGCCAACTCGATGATGCGCTGGAGGACGGCCGGGAAAGACAGCTCCGACGAGAGGGCGAGCCCGGCTTCGATGAGCTTGTCGCGACGGTCCATGCGCCCCGGAGCCTACCGCCGTCGTTCGGCAGAGGTCCTGAGGTTGGCGGGGCGAGCCGCTTGCTCTCGTGCCCTCCTACCGGCCGTAGATGCCCCACGGGGTCAGGATCTCCGCCCCGCCGGACACGTCGTCCACCTCCCAGGTGAGGTGGTCCTCGACGCCGACGACCCCGTCGACCCCGGAGACGAGGCGGATGAACATGGGGATCAGGCTCCGGCGCTCGACGGTTCCCTCCAGCCGGACCCGCCCCTCGACGACCTCGACTTGGAAGACCGAGGGGTCGAGGGAAAGGATCTCCTGGATGATGGAACGGACGACCTCCTCGCGGATGCGAGCGTCCGGGCGAAGGAAGACCTGCAGGAGGTCGGCGCGGCTCACGATCCCCACGATCCGCCCGTCGGCGTCCACTACGGGGAGGCGCTTCACCCGCTTCTCGTTCATCAGGCGGGCGGCCTCGGCCACCGAGGCGTCGCGCTCGATCGTCACGACTGGCGTCGTCATGAGCTGGGCCGCGACCGAAGCGACGGCCTTCTGCCGCTCGACACGGCGCCGACGGCCCTCGAAGAGGTGGTGCTCGGTCCTTCGTTCGGGCTGCTCCTCCTTCCACAGCAGGTCCGCCTGGGACACGATCCCGATGGGGCGCCGGCCCTCGTCCACCACCGGCAGCGCGCTCACCCGGAACTCGTCCATCAGGCGCACGATCTCCTTGAATGGGGCCGAGTCGTTGATCGTCACCACGGTCCTCGTCATCACGTCCATGACGGTGCGCTTCATGGCCTGCTCCTTTCGTCCTCCCGGCCCGCGCTGCACGCGGGTTCCCGTAGCCACGCTACGTCTGCGGTCCGCCCCCGCCCTGGGTCCACCGGCCTCTCCGGCACGTGACGCTCGGCCCTGGGGGCGGCCGAGCCGCGAACCTATCGTGGACTCCGCGCACGGGAAGGGCGCGAAGCCCGTCTGCGCGCCGGAAGGAGGCGAGGAGCCATGGTCCGGGAGGAGCAGAGGGACCCCCGGGCCGGCGTCGGGGATCTCGGAGCGGTCGGCGACACGATGACCAAAGAGGTGGTCGCCATATCGCCGGGGGCGACGCTGGCCGACGCGGCCCGGGAACTGGAGCGCGGGGACGTGAGCGGGGCCCCGGTCGTGGAGGACGGACGGGTCGTCGGGATCGTGACGCTGCGGGACCTCGTGTCGCGGGCGCCGGAGCCGGGAGCACTGGCCGCCACGACCGGTCCGTTCCACCGGGTGGAGCGCCTTCTCGCCGCAGAATCGGCGAGGACCGGTCTCCGGGTCCGGGACGTCATGAGCCGTGCCGTCCAAGCCGTGAGCATCGACAGGCCTGTCACCGACGCCGCGGCCGTTATGGTCCGGCACGGGATCAACCGGCTACCCGTGGTGGACGCCCAGGGTCGTCCGGTGGGCATCCTGACCCGGGACGATGTCCTGGCCGCCGTGGCCCGCCTGGCGGAGCCCGAGGCGAAGACCGCCCGGCGCCCGCTGCTGCCCCCCGATTGAGGCCTCGGACGGTCTCAGGATCTGCGGCCGGCCCGCAGGAGACGGCGCGGTGTCCCATAGCCTCGGGGCACGAGGCGGGGCATCACGACCAGGAACACTTGTGCCGTGGTGAGGGCGTCGTCGAGCGCGTGGTGCGGACGCTCCACGGGCACGCCGTACCGCCCCGCCGCCGCCGAGAGCCCGTAGCCGCCCTTTCGGCCGGCCGCCCCGTCGAGGTGGTCGGCCAGCACGGCGAGCCGGAGGACGTCCACGATCCGCCGGCCCCACCCGGCCGGCCGGCCTCCGAACACCGTCGCCAGGAAGGAGGCCTCGACCTCTGCAGCCCACGCGAGGACGAAGCGCCCATCGAGCGCGACTCGGAGGGCGTCCCGGGAGGCGTCCATGCCGGGCGCACCCTCGAGATCCATGGGCCGCAGGCCGTGCACGACGATCGACGACGGCTTCAGGGGCGCGGCCGGCGCCACCTCTCGGTACACGCTCTCGCCCAGGATCACGCGTCCCCGTCGAACCGGCACGACGCCGAACGACACGACTGCGTCGCGCTTCGGGTCGAGTCCGGTGGTCTCGAAGTCCAGCGACGCGAATTCCACCTCCGTCCACGAACGGTGGCGGAGGCGCCGTGACGGCGCGGGCACCCCGGAGCTCACCGGATGCGGAAGCCCATCTCGCTCGCCAGGGCGCGTTGTGCCCGCTGGATGAGCCGGAAAGCCTCCTTCAGCCCCCGCCGCGTGAGCGGTCCGAGCGATCGCGGATCCACCGCGTCGTCCGGGGGCAGTCCAGCTCGAACTTGGGCCGCCTGGTGTTCGAGGCGCACCCGCCAGAGAAGCCGGAAGGCCTCCTCCAGGCCGGCTCCGAGCTCGGCATCCAAAGCGCCCGTCGCCACCACGTCCCGAAGCCGCCACAGGGTCCGGATCCGGGTGACGCCGGCACTCACGGCGTACGCCCTGGCCAGGTTGGTGATCGGTGTGATGCCCCCGTGCTTCACGTCGAGGGTCCCGGCATGCGAGCCCTTCGCCTCAACCACGAAGTCACGGAAGAACCCGGTCGGGGGCCGGAACTCGATCGCCGTGTGGGCGAGGCGACGGGGGAACGCCGGGTCGTGCGAGGCCCGCCGGATCAGGTCATCGAGCGTGGACTCCACATCCAAGGGACCGGCCACCCGCCGGTAGTCCAAGGCGATGTTGGTGAACGCCTTTCCTCCAAGGCCCGGGTCCTTCAGGCGCGCCCGGAACTCGTCGGTCCACTCGGCCACAGGGCGGCGCCACGGCGGGTTCGTCGCCATCACGCCGCCGTTGCAGCGGGGGACGCCGGCCGCCTCCAATCCCTGGGTGACCCGCTCCGCGAGCGCCGCGAAGTACCCGTCCGCCCGTTCCGGCGAGGTATCGATCGGGTCGTACACGACCGCGTGATCCTGATCGGTCCGGAGCGATTGCTCGTGCCGTGCCGCGCTCCCCAGGGCGAGCCAGGCCCACGGGCCCGGAGGGTCGCCCGCCTTCTGCACGACGAGGTCGATCAACTGCCGCGTGGCCGCGTCGATCGTGGCCGCGATGACGTGCCCGACGTCCACCGGGTCCGCCTCGGCCTCCACGAGGGCCGCGACGACATCGGGCAGTCTCGCCGCCTCCGCGACCACACCCCGGTCGGTGGTCGCTCGCTCGATACTCCGGCGGAGCGCGAAGGGCGCGGTGCGTTCCAGCCCCAGAAGGTCCGTATCGGAGACCACCCCGACGATCTTGCCCTCGCCATCGGTCACGGGGACGTGGTGGAACCCGTGCTCCAGCATCAGCAGGAGGACTTCCTCCGCGGTGGCGTCATCGGATGCGGTGACCACGGGGAACGACATCACCTCCTTCACGCAAACGTCGGGGGCCTTCGCTGCCGCCAGGACGCGGGAGCGGAGGTCGCGATCGGTCACGATCCCGAACTCGGCACCCACCGGGACGAGCACCGACGAGATCCGTTCCCCGGCCATCAGCTCCGCGGCCTCCCGGACCGTGGCGTCTGCAGCGCAGGTCACGGGGGGGCGGTGCAGCAGGGTGCGGACACGAACCAGTCCTACGTTCACGCGCTCGGCCTCGCGAGCCTGGACGGCCCGGCGTTCCCGTCGCAGCAGGCTGGCCGAGAGGAAGGCGAGGCCCGACGGCGTGGCGATGACCTTTTCCGCGATCTCCGGCTCCACCAGGTAGCACAAGGTGTCCTCGTGGGCGCGGACGTCGAACGTCGGGCCGAGGCCGGACAGCAACGAGGGGTGGCCGAAGGCCTCTCCCTCGCTCAGGAGATCGAGCACCCTGCCCTCATCCAGCAACTCGACGGCCCCGGCCCGAACCACGTACAGGAACCGAGCCGGCTCGCCCGCCTGCTGGAGGATCGTCGTACCGGCAGGGAAGAACTCGATCTGGACCGACCGGGCGACCCGCTCAAGCTCCTCGGGGGCAAGGGAGTCGAACGGCGGGTAGCCGGCGAGGAACGCCTCGACCTGCATCACGGCCGGAGTATCGCATTGCCGCGTCGAGGAGCTCAGGCCGGGATGATCTCGGCCCAGAGCGCGGTCTCGCTCCGGATATCCTCCGCGTCATCGGTGATCCTCTTGAGGACGCTTGCCAGAACCGTCTCGGAGACGACTCCGACGACCTCACCCGTCTCGTCCACGACGATGACCGCGCTTGCTTCGTGCTCGGCAAGGACGGCGGCGACATCTCGAAGCGAGGCGCCCACCTTCACCACTGGAACGTCCGTCAGCATGAATTCCTGGACCTTCATCCGGGTTCACCCTCTCTTCGTCGCACCCGCCAACCTAGCTGCGGGGTCCGGCCCCTCGGCGAGATGGCCGAGGGGCGGGACCGATCGGGGCTCAGGCCGCCTTCGTGATCTTCGGGGTCTGGATCGGGATGGCCTTGGGCGTCGGCACCTTCAGTGCCTTGGCCGCAGCAGGGATCACGACCTCGAGCACGCCATCGGCGTACTCGGCCTTGATCTTGCCGTCATCCACGCCCTCGGGGATCGGGATCCGCCGCTCGAAGGCACCGTAGGAGGCCTCCATCCGGTAATAGGCCTCCTCCTTGACCTCCTCCTGTTGCTTCCGCTCCCCGTGAATCACGAGCTCGCCGCCCTCGACACTCACCGTCACGTCCTTGGTGGGGTCAACCCCCGGGAGCTCGACTCGCAGCACTAGGTCGCCCCCACGCTCGAACACGTCCGTGACTGGGACAAACGGCCCCCGGAGAACCCTGCTCCGGAGCGCCGGGAACGTGACTCGGGCCTTCGGCCCGAAGAATGACCGAAGCAAGTCGTCCATCCGGCGCTCGAGCCCCGCGAACTCATCCCACAGCTCGATCTGCATCGTCCTCACCTCCGGCTCCATACTTGTGATCGCCCGGTCGGCCGTGCCAGGGCACAGGGTCCCGGTTCCGCCGGGACTTCCAGCTGACACGGCCAACCCGGGCGGGTCATGGGACCAGATTCTCTCGATCCCGAGGGGGTCGCTTGCCGGCTCTGCATCCTCGTTCCAGCTCAGTTGCCGGACCGTCGGCCGGTCCCCATGCCCGGCGCCTCGACCTCCGGAAGGGTCTCCAGACCAGGCCCTGGACGGAGCTCCTTCCCCAGGAGCAGCACCTTGACCGCCTTGATCACATCCTCCCGATCGGGAGGGCGTCGGAGAACGGCGGTCCGGTCACCCGGCAGCGGGCGGAGCGTGTCCTCGAACCCCGTCAGCACGACCACCGGCTTGTCCAGGGACCGGTAGTAGTGCAGCAGCTCCCAGGCAG
>DASWJF010000222.1:0-3250 GCA_036397275.1 Actinomycetota bacterium | reverse complement strand
GGCGGTGACCGACATGTCCCAGCCGCTCGGGGAAGCCATCGGCAACGCGCTGGACGTCGCCGAGGCGGTCTCGTTGCTGTCGGGCGAGTACCGGGGCCGGCTCCGCGACCTCGCCGTGATGTTCGCCGGGGAGGCGCTGTCGCGGCTCACCGGCGCGGGGATGGGCGAGGGGCGGGGGGCGGCGGCCGCGGCACTCGACTCCGGCCAGGCGCTCGAGGCCTTCCGGGGGATGGTCGAAGCGCAGGGCGGAAACCCCAAGGTCGCGGACGACCCGTGGGCGGTGCTCCCCGCGGCCGCCGTGCGGGTTCCGCTCCTGGCCGACCGCGCCGGGTTCCTGGCCGCCGTCGACGCCGAGGCCCTCGGGCGGGCCAGCGGCGAACTGGGTGCGGGGCGAAAGAGGAAGGGCGACACCATCGACCCGGCCGTCGGTATCGTGTTCCGGCCCAAGGTGGGGGACCGGCTGGAGAAGGAGGAGGAGATCGGCACCGTGCACGCTCGGGACGACGAGGCGGCGGCCGTGAGCGCGGCCCGGATACTGGCCGCGCTCACGCTCTCCGAGGATCCGGTCGAGGCCCCCCCGCTCGTGCACGGCTGGTACGGCGGCTGAGGCGGGAGGCCGCGTGGAGAACGTGAAGTTCGCCCTCTACCTCCTGGTGGCGCTCGTACCGAGCCTGGTCCTCCACGAGTTCGCACACGCGTCCGCGGCAGACCGGCTGGGCGACCCATCGCCCCGGCGGTGGGGGAGGCTCACCCTGAGCCCCCGGCGCCTGATCGACCCGTTCGGCTCGATCGTCCTCCCGGGGCTGATCCTGATCCTGGTGGTGTCGGGGCAGGGGTGCTTGCTACCGATCTTCGCCTACGCCAAGCCCATGCCGCTGGACCCCACATACCTGGGGAACCGCCAGCGCGACTCGCTGCTCGTGATCCTGGCTGGCCTGGGAGCCAACCTCGCCATCGGGGCGGTCGCGGGCGTCCTGCTCCGGCTCGGCCCGACCGGGGAGGTCGGCCTATTCGTCTACGCGTGGCTCGTCGTGAACGTGTACATGTTCGTGTTCCAGCTGATGCCGGTGCCTGGGTTGGACGGTTCTAAGCTGCTGGCGCGGGTCCTGCCGCCCCGGCCCCGCGAGGTCTATGCGAACCTCGACCACTACCTCGCGCTGTTCATCCTGGTCTTCTTCTTCCTGCTGGCCGGGCCCCTGCTGTCGATCGTGAGAGCCCTCGCCGACCCGCTGTTCAGGCTGCTCGCAGGCGTCACCTTCTGCTGAGCCCTCCCGGGAACCTCGAGGCGGCCGCGCTATCATCGCGGGCATCGGGAAGCAGGCTCCCTCCTCGACGCCCGCGGATGCCCAGCACAAGGCCAGGGTGCTGACGGGCTACCGGCCGACCGGGCCCCTCCACGTCGGGCACTGGTTCGGCAACATCCTGAACATGCTCCGGCTCCAGGAGGAGCACGACGCGTTCTTCTTCATCGCCGACTGGCACATGCTCACCACGGACTACGACCGGACCGACGTGCTTCCGGAGCGGGTCCGGGGCCTGGTGCTGGACTGGCTGGCCGCAGGGATCGATCCGGCCAAGGCCACGGTGTACCGACAATCCGACGTCCCGGAGGTCGCCGAGCTCGCGCTGCTCCTCGGGATGATCACGCCGCTCGGGTGGCTGGAGCGGGTGCCGACCTACAAGGAGCGCCTCCGCGACATGGCCGAGCGCGACATCGCGAATTTCGGTCTGCTCGGGTACCCGGTCCTTCAGACCGTTGACATCACCATCGTGAAGGGCGAGCTGGTGCCGGTGGGGGAGGACCAGGTGGCGCACCTCGAGATCTCTCGCGAGATCGTCCGCCGGTTCAACCGCCTGTACGGCCCGGTGCTGGTTGAGCCCCAGCCCCTGCTCTCCGAGGCGCCGCTCATCCCGGGCTCCGACGGCCGGAAGATGTCGAAGTCGCTCGACAACTACATCGGGGTTCGCGACGAGCCGGACGAGATCCGGGAGAAGGTCTGGACGTTCATCACCGACCCGCAGAAGATCCGGCTGGGCGACCCTGGACGTCCGGAAATCTGCCCCATCTTCGCCCTGCACAAGCTGTTCTCCGCCCCCGACCGCGTGAAGTGGATCGACGAGAACTGCCGGACCGGTGCGCTTGGATGCGTCGAGAACAAGGGGAACCTTGCGGACCGGATCATCGAGTACTACGGGCCGTTCCGGGAGCGGAGGGCGAGGCTGGACGCGACCCCGGGGATCGTGGACGAGGTCCTGGCCGAGGGCGCGACGAAGGTGCGACCCGTCGTGGAGGAGACGATGAAAGCCGTCCGCCACTCCATGAACCTGGCATGAGCGAGGACCGCGCCGAGCCCGCCGGGAAGTTCGCCGTCGAGCTGCCGGTGTTCGCGGGGCCGTTCCGTCTGCTGGCCGACCTCATCCTGGACCAGAAGATCGACGTGTGCGACGTCCCGGTGGCCAGGGTCACCGACCTGTACCTCTCCTACTCGAAGGACGCGGACCGATGGAGCCTGGAAGAGGCCACGTGGTTCCTTGCGGTGTGCGCGCTCCTGTTGGAGCTGAAGGTGGGCCGGCTGATGCCGCGCCACGAGGTTCTGGACGAGGAGGACCTGCTGGGCATGTCGCCGGACCTCGCGTACGCGAGGAGCCTGGAGCTCGCGGCCATCCGGCAGGTGGCGGGGGATCTGGCCCGACGGATGGAGGAGGAGTCGCTCCACCACCCCCGCGACGCGGGCCCGCCGCCCGAGTTCCAGCACCTGTACCCCGACGTGATGGAGAGGGTCTCCGCCGGCGACCTGGCCGGCATCGGGGCCGTGCTGCTCCGTCCGCCGCCCATGATCGACCTGTATCACGTAACGCCGATCCGGTACTCGATGGAGGAAGCGGTGACGGCCGTGACGTTGGCCCTGGGCCGGGTGGGGAGGGCTCGGTTCCGGGAGCTGGTGGCGGATTGCGAGGAACGGATCCACGTGGTCGTCCGGTTCCTGGCCCTCCTCGAGCTGTACCGCGACGGGAAGGTCGAGCTGGCACAGGCTGAGACGTTCGGCGAGATCGACGTGGAGTGGCGAGGCGAGGTCACCAGGTGAGCGACCTGACCCACGCGCGCCGCGCCCTGGAGGCGCTCCTGTTCATCTCGGACGAACCGGTGTCCTCCTCGGTCCTGGCCCAGGCGCTGGAGATCGAGCGTCGGGACGTGGACGAGTTGTGCGACGAGTTGGCCCGCACCTACGAGGAGCGCGAGGCCGGCATC